>NZ_CAXBDC010000088.1:0-19482 GCF_963974195.1 uncultured Nisaea sp. | reverse complement strand
CATCCAGAAGATCGGCACCAGCTCCACCCAAGAGCGTGTCATCACCAGCAGCGCCGAGGATCGTATCGACATTTTCGCCACCGACCACATTGTCAGCGGAATTGGTGCCAAAGGTCACGATGCTTCCATCATCGACCCGAACTTCTTCAACATCATGGAACCGGCTCAGATCAGACGCATCCGAGGTGTAAACTGTATCGTCGCCATCACCGCCATAAACCACGTCCAGACCATCGTCATAGATGACATCATTTCCGACACCACCATAAACAAGGTCAGAGCCAGCACCACCAGACAGCGTGTCGGCACCTGTTCCACCTTCCAGCGTGTCGTCACCTCCGAGACCAAGCATCAGATCCGCATCGGCAGTTCCGAGCAAGCTATCCGTAGTGTCCCCTCCATTGACAACCAACGTGCCGTCCAGAAGCCTGATTTCCTCAATATCGTGCAGACGAGTGAGATCGGATACATCACTCGTGTAGACCGTGTCGGAACCATCACCGCCATAAATAGTGTCCGCACCATCGTCTTGGATAACGTCATCACCGGCACCAGCGTAAACAAGGTCAGAGCCAGCACCGCCATCTAGACTGTCGTTGCCATCGCCACCATCCAGAAGATCGGCACCAGCTCCACCCAAGAGCGTGTCATCACCAGCAGCGCCTGAAAGCGTCTCATCAAGATCACCGCCAGCAACCACATCATTGACCGAGGAGCCGATCACCACCTCAACGTCGGATATGATATCGCCTTCCGCATCCCCTCCACTCGCGGCGCCGGTCTCAAGATCGACCGTGACAGCGGAGGAGGACTGGGAGTAATCGACTGCATCAATCCCACTTCCGCCAGAGATGGTATCGCTGCCGGCTCCGCCTATAACGATGTCGTTGCCTTCGCCGCCGACGATGCTGTCGGTTCCATCCCCGCCATCAATGATGTCGTCGCCTTCGCCACCTTTAAGTGTATTATCGCCAGTGCTTCCAACGAGTGTGTCGTTGCCGGCACCGCCGATTAGGCCTTCAAAACCACTCAGGCTATCGCCTTCCGCATCCCCTCCACTCGCCGCACCGGTCTCAAGATCGACCGAAACGCCAACCGTGTCCGTCTCATAGGAAAGATAGTCGTTTCCGGCGCCACCGATCAGAGTATCGGCGCCTCCAGCTCCTTCGATGAAGTCGTCATCGTTGCCGCCGTCAAGGCTGTCATCACCTTCGTTGCCGATCAGCCTGTCACCGCCATCAAGACCGAGCAGCGTGTCGTTACCGCCTGCACCTGACATGAAATTGGCGCCCGCATCACCGGACAGCAGATCGTCGCCATCTGTTCCGACGACAACCTCACCAAGCATGTCATCGATCGTCACTTCGGCTGCGGCTCCCTCGATAATACCGAGAACAGCATTGGTGAGAGCAATCGACAGCATCACTGACTGCCCATCGATCCGGCCATTATCCCTCAGATCGATAGAGACGGTTTTCGCGCGTTCACCCTTGGCAAAGGTCAATGTCGAAGAGGTTGGTGCGTCATAGTCCACACCAGCGACCGCCGTGCTTGAACTATCGGAAAGATCAAGATCTACCGATGCTTCCCGGCTAGCATCGCCCTCGCGACGGATGATGAAATAGGCTTGTCCGTCACCTTCATTGACGGTTTCTGATGCGGCCTCAATCGTGAAGCGGCCGAACCCGAAATCATCCGTCGTCAATGCCCGGTCAATACCGGCGATGGTCTGGATCGCCCCATCAACGTCAAAGATGGCGTCGCTCTCGAACTGTGTCTGGTGCGCGATGATATCCAGGACAGCGGCGGTTTCAGCCACGGCATCTGCCATATCCAGCGCCAGCCTATCGCCAGCATCCGCATCGAAGTCTGATACGACCACGCTTCCGGACCCGTCGCCGGTGATCACGAACAGATCTGAGCCTTCTCCGCCGATCGCGACATCAACGCCCTGTGCCCCCACCAGGGTGTCCGCTCCATCGCCACCATCCAGGAGGTCGTTGCCGGTTCCACCAGAAAGCAGATCGTCGCCATCTTCACCTTCAAGCGTGTCGTCACCAGCACCACCTGAAATCTCGTCCGCACCAGCACCGCCGCTTATCTCGTTCCCGCCGTCTGAGCCGACGAGTGTATCATCGCCATTACCCCCGATCAGGTTCTCGACATCGGTAATAACGTCGCCTTCCGCATCCCCTATGAGGCCAGCCCCAGAAGAAAGATCGACAGAGACGGCGGATTCCGACTGGCTGTAATCGGCTGTATCATCACCCGCGCCGCCTTCCAGTGTATCCGCGCCTGCGCCGCCTTGCAGCGTATCGTCGCCGCTACCGCCTACCAGGCTGTCATCGCCTGCACCGCCGTCAATTTCATCATTCCCGTCAGCGCCAACAAGCGTGTTGGCCACATCGGAGCCTGTGATCGTATCGTCATTTGCGGAGCCATCGACATTTTCGATGCCGGAATAACGATCCTCGTCGGCATCACCTTCGGTTCCTATTCCTGCCGCCAGATCAACGCCAACCGCTTCGTCGGAAAGTGAATAATCGACAAGGTCGATCCCCTCGCCCCCGTCCAGCGTATCCGCGCCATCTCCACCGAGAATCGTATCATTGCCAGCACCGCCACTGATGAGATCAGCCCGGGTACCGCCATCGAGCAGATCTGCGCCACTGCCACCATCCAGCGTGTCACTACCAGCGCCAGCATAGATCGTGTCTGCATCCTCGCCGCCGGAGATCAAATCATCCCCGTCTCCGCCATCAAGCATGTCAGCGCCAGCACCGCCATCCAGGATGTCATCACCACTTCCTCCCGACACGGCATCTGACCCGCCCCCGCCAGACAGGGTTTCATCACCGCTCGAGCCGTAGAGACTATCGTCTCCGCTGGCACCACTCAGTGCCGAATAGGATACGCCGGTATAAAGGGAGGAATTAATGCTCTCGGCGGCGACGACCGCGCCACCGGAAACCGTGCCGGCTTCGATCGGCCAGCTTTTGGTGCCGGCAAGGATAGCCTTGATGTCTTCGGCGAAGGCCGCCGTCGAATAGCCCTGCGCTGCATAATAATTAGTCAGCAGCGTCATCTGATCCTGATTGAGCTGGACAGAACTCGTCTTGCTGAAGTTACCGCCGCTGGCCATGCTTCCGGCGTTGTAATCATCGACGAAGATAATGTGCTCTACTTCGTAGTTCTGCAGCACCATGGCGCCACGGTCTTGATTACTGGTGACCACCAGATGGCCATCCGCATTCTTGCTGATCGTATAATCGGTGCGTGAGCCTTCGAACTGGACGATGTCATAATCGTTAACGCCGCCTGTATCCTGGGCTATATCGGTCCCTATATGGACACCATTCCCGGAGAAGACGATTACGTCGCTGCCTTCTCCGCCATCGAGCGTGTCGTCCCCGAGACCGCCAACCAGCGTGTCCTGCCCCGCATCACCGGAAACCCGGTCGTTGCCCTGGCCGCCGAAGCCTTGGTCATTACCCTCTCCGCCGAAAACGGTATCGTTGCCTTCGTTGCCGTAGACAAGGTCGTCACCCATACCGCCATGGACCGTGTCGGAACCTCTGTTGCCGAAGACCGTGTCGTTGTCCTGGCCACCATGGACATTGTCGCTGCCCTGGCCACCGAAGAGACTGTCATTACCCTCGTTGCCTTCGAGAACGTCGTTGCCAAGGTTGCCATACATCCGGTCATTGCCCTGACGGCCATAAGCGTAATCATCGCCGGCATCGCCAATAATCAGATCCTGTCCGTTACCGCCGTCCAGCGTGTCGGATCCGTATTCCTCGATGGTTCCGGCCCCGACGAGGGTGTCGTCGCCGTCACCGCCATCAAGATAATCGTTGCCCATATTACCCAGAAGCAGGTCCTGATCCGCGCCACCGTAAAGCCGGTCGTCGTCCTTGCCGCCATAAATGGAGTCGTTGCCGCCATTGCCGCTGACCGTATCGTTGCCCTGATTGGCATAGATGAGGTCGCTGCCTTCCCCCGCGCTCCAATACTGGTTCCCGCTGCCGAGATAGAGACCTCCTCCTCCGGCATGGGTCATCCCGCCGCTCTGCATCGACGGAGCCGCACCGGTCGCATAAATCGTGAAATCTGGAAGCTCGCCGTTATTAATGGTACCGCCGAGATCAGTGCCATCCCAGTCGACGAAACGGATCTGCTCGATCGTATTGCCGATAATCTGCATCTCGGCGCCATCCGCCGCATAGATGGTCAGGATTTCGTTATCCTGATGCAAAACGACATCGTTACGGGTGAAGCCGACCAGTTCCAGCACGTCAGTACCGCCATTCGTGCCGGAATCGTAGACCACTGCCGCCGCCTGGTCCCCGAGCGCATAGTTACGCACGAAGCGGTAGGTGTCGCCGTCATTGCCGCCATCAAGGAAGGCAAAACCCTTGCCGCCGACCAGCACGTCCGCGCCTTCCTGGCCGATCACGGCATCGTCGCCCTGACCGCCATAGAGCGTATCATCACCCTTGTTGCCCTGTAGCCAGTCCTCGCCCTGGTTACCATAGACCACGTCGTTGCCCTGACCGCCGAACATGGTGTCCCGGGATTCGTCCGCCAGGTTATCCTCGGTGGCATAGCCACCATAGAGCGTATCGTCACCCTGGTTACCGTAGATCAGGTCGCCGCCGGTGCCGCCCCGGATGTAATCTCCGCCTTCGCCGCCGGACATGGTGTCCGTGCCGTGATGGCCAACCATGGTGTCGGAGCCGCCGCCGCCGAGGATCACGTCTCCCTGATCACTGCCCTCAAGCGAGTCGTCGAAGGTCGAGCCTTCCAGCTCTTCGACATTGGTGACGACATCAGCCTCACCAGCGGTACCGCCACTCTGCATCCCGAGTTTGGCAATCACGCCACTGGTTGACTTGGCATAGCTCAGCCGGTCAATACCCTCGCCACCATCCATGGTGTCGTTACCCGCGCCGCCTTCCAGCACGTCGTTGCCTTCACCACCCAGGAGTACATCGTCACCCTGTCCCCCAAAGAGTGTGTCGGCGCCTTTATTACCCTCGAGGTGGTCGTTACCCTTGTTGCCATAAACAACGTCGTCGCCCTGGCCGCCATAGAGCGTATCGGCGGACTCGTCTCCCTCACCGGATTGATCGGTTGAGCCATGGAGTGTGTCATTGCCGAGATTGCCGTAGATTACATCGGCGCCATCTTCACCGGCGAGAATGTCGGCATTCTGACCGCCATAGAGGGTATCGGCCCCCTCACCGCCATAGAGCATATCCCAGCCCTGGTTACCGTAGACAACGTCGTCGCCGCCATCGCCGCCCACCAGGTCCTCGTTCTCGCCGCCATAGACCGTATCGTTGCCAGCACCGCCGTTTACGCTGTCATTGTCCCTGTTGCCATAGACGATATCGTCGCCGTCGCCGCCGCCCACGATATCGCTGTCCTGGCCGCCATAGACCGTATCGTTGCCAAGGCCGCCGTCGAGAATATCCCAGCCCTGGTTACCGTAGACAATGTCATCGCCGTCATCGCCACCCACCAGATCCTCGTTCTCGCCGCCATAGACCGTATCGTTGCCCGCGCCGCCGTTTACGCTGTCATTGCCCTTGTTGCCATAAACGACATCGTCGCCGTCGCCACCGCCAGCGATATCGTTGTCCTGGCCGCCATAGACCGTATCGAGGCCGGCACCACCATCTACGGTGTCGTCGCCCGTATTGCCGTAGACGACATCGTTGCCCTCACCACCGAGGACATGATCGTTCCCGGTATTTCCGAGCAGACTGTCGTTACCGGCGGCACCGATGAGCGTATCGTTGTCCTGCCCGCCAAACATCGAATCATCGCCGATGCCGCCATCGACGGAATCGTCACCCTGGTTGCCATAGGCAATGTCGTTGTCCTGGCCGCCATAGACCGTGTCCATGCCTTCGCCGCCGGACAGCAAATCGTCGCCGTAATTACCATAGACGAGATCGTTACCCGCCCCGCCATCAACCGTGTCCGCACCTTCCCAGGCATAGACGGTGTCGTTCCCCAACCCGCCCTCGAAATGGTTGACGTCCGAATCCCCATGGAACGTGTCGTCGAAGTCCGAGCCGACCGCACCCTCGATGTCGAAGAACGTATCGCCCTCCGCATTGCCTCCGGTCGCTGTGTTTATTGTGTCCGCCAGATTTACATAAACGGCAGTTTCGTTATCTGCATAGGAAGCGACGTCAACGCCTTCGCCGCCATAGAGGGCATCGGCGCCCGCGCCACCCATAAGTGTGTCATCCTGCTGGCCGCCATAAAGCGTGTCGATGCCAGAACCGCCGGCGAGCAGATCATTCTGCTCATTGCCATAAATGATATCGGCGCCATCCCCGCCGTCGAGCTGGTCTTCCCCACTTGCTCCGGAGAGAGTGTCGTCACCAGCGCCGCCGAATATAGTATCGCTGCCTAACCCGCCATTGGCGAGGTCGTCGCCAGACATGCCGTCGAGCCAGTCGCCATCCTGGCCTCCGAAAATTGTATCGTTGCCCTTGTTGCCGAAGAGATCGTCCCGGCCTTGGTTGCCATAGACAACGTCATTTCCTTCGCCACCATAAACGGTATCCCAGCCAAGGTTTCCGTAGAGGATATCATTGCCTTGATTTCCATAGAGAATATCGAGCCCCTGGCCGCCGTAAAGCGTGTCCGAGCCCAGATTTCCATGGAGGTCGTCGTCCCCCTGATTGCCATAGACAACATCATCGCCCTGGCCGCCGTACAGTGTGTCAGCCGAGCCTTCCCCTCTTGTGGTTGCATCATCCCCATAGAGGGTATCGTTTCCCAGATTGCCATAAATGATGTCACGGTCATCGGTTCCGGTCAGGGTATCCTGACCCTCGGATACCGACTGCTCGGTAAGATCCTTCTCCAGATCAAAATCCCGTTCCGGCCGCTTGCCGGCCGCTTCAAGCCACCAGAGCAAAGCTTCCTGGGCATTCACGGAATCCAGCTCCTGGCCGCCTTCACTGGCGGGCGTCGTCGCCCGCTCCAGTACCTGCCGCCAGTAATTAGCCTCTTCGCTCTCCGGATCGTTCACAAGGAGTGCGTCGATCTCCGGCTGGGCCATCAGATAATTCTCGTACAGCTTTGTCGTTGTCACTTCCGCCATCAACTGTGCGACCGACGCTCTGTCATCAATCACGTTGAGCAGCTGTTTGAGGAAGGGATCGCCGCCCTCGATTTCAGCATCCTTCAGCAGACCGATGACAAAACTGTCGAGAATGGTGATCGGCTCGTCGTCCGGATCTTCGTTGTCCCAGCGCTTGGGGGTGGTGCTTCGTTTAGTATCCCATCCGATGATATCTTCATCGTAATTATTCCCGATGACCCCCCGGAATCCCCTGTGAATCTCAAGCCCTCGCTCTTCTGCGGTTGCGAGATTCGCCAGGTCGTAAACGAATTCACCTGTTTCCGGGTCAGCGAGAAAGTACGGAACAGGGATGATCTGTGGCTCGGATTCCGGAGAATTGTCTGGGTCGAAGTTGGGGTTGTCCATGCTGACCAAGCTCGTGGCAGGGTCTACCCATAGTCCTTGAGCGCTGAGACCGTCAGTCGTCGCAGGAGTCCTGGTGAAATATCCTTCCGGGAAATCCTCCAGCTGCTGGCCAGAAAGATCGACAGGACTGATATATTCCAGCTCGTCATAGAAATCGTCGTGCCGGGTTACAATGCTTGAGAAATCGCCCCCATCGAACTCAAAACGCAGATTGTAGAGTTCGGGTTTGACAATCGTGCCGCCGATCTCTTCCACTATCTTGTTAACGACGCCGACTGCCGTGTCTGACAAACTGTGGATGAAATTAATTGGCCCGTCATCGTCGACATATGAGCCAATTTCTTCCAGCTCACCATCGACGTTGAATGAAAGATCCGCTGCCGCTTCAGGGTCGTCTGCAGTGACGACTTGATAAACTGCTATCCCTGCACCTAGAATAGCCAAAGGACCTAATAGCGCCATGCCACCGGCCGCTGTAGCACCGAAAGTTGTGGCCCCGAGAGATTCAGCGACAGCAAGAGTGGTTATCGTTCCGGCAACCGATGAAAGCGCGTTGGCTTCACCAGGGTTAACACCTGCAAGTAAAGCTAATTCGTTTATCGCAACTTTTGCTGCGACAGTCGCAATTGAAATAGTCAATGCGCTTGCAGCATTGGTCGCGGCCTCGGCTGCCTGGGCGGCAGTCAATTCAGCAGTATCATTCAGGACAGAACTAATAATATATTTTGCCGCTTGTTGCGCAGCAACACTTCCAGCGGCACTCCCGATCCGGGCACCAACGTCACCGCCGATATCCTCACCTATAAGTGCCCCGAACCGTCCGCCGGCAACCCCCGCGCCGGCCGTAAGCAAGCTTGCCCCGAAATCACTCAAAGCGCTTTCCAGCGTAATAGTGTTCCCAGATGCTAAAGCGTTCCCCACTGTCGATGCAGCGAAATTGACCGTTGTATCGAACAACAGCTCCGCTAGTGGGTCATCTATTTCAACGAATGTTGTAATGAGTTGCGCAGCCACACCGAACGCAACATCGGCGCCGTCTATTGGTTCGTTAGTAAGAGTTATCCCAGTTTGATAGTCTTCCTTATCACCCGATCTAGGAATAAATTGTCCTGTCTCAGAATCTCTTTGGACAGGTATTATAGATACAGTTCCTGTTTCTGTATCAAATATTTTCGAAAGTACTGGAGTTCCGTTAACGTATGCTATTTTTTCTTCATATAATTTAACAGTATCTCCCTCACCAATTTTTTCAAATCTGTGCTCTACATATGCAACGTTTGAACTACCATCAAAAGAAATAGAACTTAATTCTGTTAGCCCGTTATCTAGATTTCTTTGATTTATTAAAACAACCACTCTACCAGTTTTCGAGTCCTCGAAAACCTCGTGATCTACAATTAGCTTGTCACCAACGCCAGTTCCACTGGTCAACCCGTCCTCAAGTACCGCTAATGCTTTCCTGTAGTAACCGGCATCATCAAGAACATCAGATTGTAATCTGATATAATTTTCATTGAATTTATATTCAAATCGTACATCATCCCAAGAATAATCTATATCGTCATAATATGGATTATATTCAGTAGATATTTGAGAAAATTCACCAGCGGAATCTTCTACATTATCAAAAAACTTTCTGACACCATCAAATAGATCCCATTCTATCTCGTCTTTACTTATTTTGTCTACAAAGTTGCCATACCTATAATACTCTAACTCCCCATTACTAGAGTTATCCCGTACTACTATCTTATCTCCGTTGCTAAATTCATAAACTCGAGAATCCTTAAACACTACAGGATCTGGTATATCTGGATTTTCTCGGAAATACTGAATACGAAATTCTGATTTATTCAGAAGAAACCTATCGTATAACTCATCGTATTTCTGAAGAGGGAAATTCAGATCTAGATTTTCCCTCATTATCACATCAACAGTAACCTGTATCAAATCTTCAGATATTGATGCTTTATTTGGCACTAATTTAGTACGCAATATTTGCTCAACTTCGCTCCTCTCATAAATATCCCCATTAAAAACATAAGTATCTCCTTCATACGGAGGAATATAATCCACTCCAGGAGGGTTTACCCAATTAGGAATTTCATCCCCCTGATCTACGTAAATTTCTGTTAAATTTAATTTGTATCCGAGCTGGACATTTACCTGATCACCCCCAAAGTTTGCTTGAACGCCTGCAGAAATCTCGCCGAAAAGCCCCTCATCTCCCTTAGTAAATAATTTCCCCCAATCAACCCCTGCTTGCGCCTCAATATGACCATCAAACGAAACATCTACTGAACTAGCCTCACCTGTAGCACTAATTTTTGCAGACACATAAGACCTGGCTATTGTTTTGTTCGTATCAAGATCGTATTCTATGTCAATTAGAACAACTCCAAGCTCAGCAGCTATAGCAACTGCTTGAGTACGTGGAATACCTCTAGGTAAGTACTTCCCAAGATCAGCGGGACTTACACTTCCTTGCCCACCAACTAAAATTCTACCGCCGATAATATTATTTACTGCATCAACTTTATAATCAAAATTAACAGTTCCAACTCTAAACGTTCCAGATACATCCCCTACAGTTGAAACGATGGAGGAAATATTCGCCCTATTTGCTTCATACTTTAAATAATAGTCTGCGCTATTCGTCCAATTTGGGTCAGCCACACGCAAAAGAGCATCATTAATAATATCTTGATTTGTACTCATTGATTTTCACCTAACAATCATTCTGGCCTACAGCCAAGCAAAACCATTTCTTTGCATCTCTTGCAACAGGAATCACAATACTCACATCGCTACTTTCTCCTATAGAAAGAGGAATCCTGTCATCATACAGAATTCTCATATTTAGTATGTCCTCGCCCGTAAGAGAGCTTTCTTTTTTATCTATATTATCATCTCCATAATACGAAACATCGCCAAAATAAAAAGAATGAAACAATACATTATTAATGCATTTATTTAATCCTCCATCATTAAGAGACATATTTACTGTCGAAAAAACCTCTTCTATAAAACCGTTAACATTATAAAGTGCACTTCTGGCACACAGGTCCCCCTCATAACGGCCAAAATCACGACCACTATCTTCATATTCTTTCAAAACATCGAAAACATTCTTCCTGTTCGAAAAATAAATATTAACAATTTCTTTTGATTCGCGCATATCATCATTATTTATAGAAATATTCAATTCTTTTCCTAATATTATTGAATATAAATTTAATTTTTTTGTAATTTTGCTTTCTATTTTTAAATAATTTTCAGGACTAATAAAAACCTTAACATATATGACACCAGCATCATTTACTATCTTACTATGTACTTTATAATCATCTAATCCTTTTCTTGATTTATATTCGGATACACTTGAAAGAAAATTAATTGCAATCTCCTCTGGAGTTAGATGTTTTACATCGATCCAAGACTGAGCGTTAACACTTCCTGATATCGTCAAAAAAAGAATCAAGATTACTCGGTACAAATATCGACGAAGAGAAAAACCAAACTCCTTCATTGAAAAATATTTTTGAAAATGAAGATTCATCGTTCCCGCATCCCTTCACTCGCATAACGCAGCACTGGCTGCAGCACATATTCCAGCACCCGTCTCTCTCCCGTCAG
Organism: uncultured Nisaea sp.; assembly: GCF_963974195.1. Classification (NCBI taxonomy): domain Bacteria; kingdom Pseudomonadati; phylum Pseudomonadota; class Alphaproteobacteria; order Rhodospirillales; family Thalassobaculaceae; genus Nisaea; species uncultured Nisaea sp. The sequence goes on along the minus strand of NZ_CAXBDC010000088.1, from coordinate 8,333 downwards.
CAAGTCCGCCGTCACCGACATGCCCGGCACCAGACGCACTTCTCTTCCATCCACATTCAGATGTTCCCGTTCGATCTCGATCCGCGCCGTATAGGACAGCATCTGCGGTGCCGCTGTCGGTCCGCCCCGGGGGCCGGTCGTTGCCGCGCCGGCTGCGTTGTTCGCGTCCTGGGGTACAACGGCGTCGGCGCTGAGGCTGACGATCCTTCCCTCGATGCTGCCGTAGCGCATGTAGTTGAAGGCATCGACCTTTACTGCCGCACGCTGGCCGATCTCGATAAAGCCGATGTTCCGGTTTGTTACCGTCGCCTCGACCGTCAGCCGGTCGCCGTCCGGCACGATCCGCATCAGCGGCGCGCCGGGCTGGACATAGCCGCCGAGCGTGTGCAGGGAGAGGCCGGTGACTTCCCCCGCCACCGGTGCCGCGAGCGTCAGGCGGCCGACCCGGTCGGTTGCCTTGATCCGTTCCTGGGTCGCCGCGTTTGCCTTCTGCCGGGCTTCCGCCAGGGCGCGCTGGCGCTGCGCCTCGAAAGCGAGCAGCAGGTTCTCCGCCGTTGCCTCCGCACTGGCGAGAGTCGCCTGGGCTTCCTCGATCTGCTTGTCCAGCACCAGACCTTGATGCCGGGTTTCCAGCAGCGCCTGCTCATGCTCCAGATAGACGGATTTCTGCGTCAGTTGTTTCTCAAAGAGGATGCGCTGGCCGTCGACCCGTTCCGTCAGCAGCGGCAGCACCGCCGCCACCTTGTCATGCTCCGCCCGGAGCGAGGCCAGCGTCGCCCGCGCCCGCGCGGCCTCCCGCCCGGCCCGGATACGCTCCCCCATCAGCGCCGCCCATTCCGCCCGCATCACAGCAAGGCTTTCGGCCACCTCGTGCACCGGTGCGCCCTCCGGGATCTCGAACAATTCCTGCGGCGGCAACGGCGCGCCGCCCGAGGCCAGCGCGGCGGCGCCGATCAGCGCTTCCTCCCGCGCCACATCGAGCAGGGCGGCCAGCCATTCCCGGGTCAGCTTTTCCAGATCCGCGTCGCTTTCCGTCGGATCGAGGGAGATCAGCGGATCGCCCTCGGCAACGTGATCGCCGTCCGCGACATGGATGCCGCGGACAATGCCTGGCAGGCTGCTCTCCACCACCTTCACCTTGCTGCCCGGCACGATCTTGCCCGGCGCTGCCACCACGATATCCAGATGCCCGAACCAGGCCCATGTACCGGCCAGCAGCAGCATCAGGCCGAACAGCGCCGGCAGCACCATGACCAGAGCCGACGGCGGCGCCACCGACGCCTCCACCCGGCTGGAGAGAAAGCTGTCATGCAGATCCTTGAGGGTGTCCCGGTCGAGCGTCCCGTCCCCGCCCGAAGCGGCGGCCATTTTGTTGGGCGGGTCTTGCGATCCTCCCTCATCGTCATACCGGCGAAGGCCGGTATCCAGAGATCCCGCTCCCCGCCCTTCGATCCCATGGGCCCCGGCCTCCGCCGGGGTGACGGCGGACGGGTGCTCATCCGGGCGATGATGTTCGGCAGGCGCACCGGCGGACGCCGCACGCTCACGCGCCAGCTCCTCCGCCGTCATCCGCTTCGGCACGATTTGCGCCAATGCAACCATGAAGTCCCCAACTGCCTGCCACCGCCCCCTAGAGCCGTCCGGGTGGTGGCCTTTAAGTCCCCAATAGCCGAACGCTATCCCGCGTCCTGCCGCTCCTCTTTACGCACGCCCCCGATCACACGGCCCCCGGCAGGCTGGTCCCCGCCTGTACGATCCGTGTGAGGCCGCTCCACCAGAGGCCGGTCCTGCAAGCGGTCCATCCTTGCGTACCAGCCGTCCCGTGCAATCAGGTCGTGATGATTTCCGGTGTCCTGGATCTGTCCATTCTCGACGACAAGGATGTTCCGAAGTCCGCGCACGGATGTCAATCTATGTGTGATAATTATTACCGTGCGGCCCGCACAAATTTCACCCATACGCTCCTGAATCAACCGTTCCGCTTCAAAATCCAACGCAGAAGTTGCTTCATCCAGAATGAGGATACGCGGATTTGTCGCGAGCGCGCGCGCCAGCACAATGCGCTGCCGCTCGCCGCCGGAGACCTTCGCGCCGCGCTCGCCGATCACCGTGTCGTAGGCGTTCGGCAGGCCGAGAATGAAGTCGTGCGCGCCGGTCAGTTTCGCCGCCTCCATGACCTGCTCCATCGGCATGGTCGGATCGGCGACGGCAATATTGTCCCGGATAGACCGATTGAACAGGAACGGGTCCTGCAGCACATGCGCCACCTGGCGGCGCAGCCAGGCCGGGTCGACCAGGGCAAGGTCCACCCCGTCCACCAGGATCTTGCCCTTCTGCGGCCAATAGAGACGCTGGATCAGTTTGGCGATGGTGCTCTTGCCCGAGCCGGACGGGCCGACAATGGCCGCCACCGTGCCGGGCTGCAGCGTGAAGCTGACATCCTCCAGCACATCCGGCGTCTCCTCGCTGTAGCGGAAAGAGACATTGCGGAACTCGACCCGGCCGCGGATATCCGGCAGAGCGGCGGAACTGGTCGTCTTCGGCTCCGGCACCGCGTTCATCACCTCGCCGAGCCGGGAGACAGAGAGCACCACCTGCTGAAGCTGGTTCCACATCTGCGCCACCCGCTGGGCCGGGGCCAGCGCCCGCATGGTCATCATGTTGACCGCGACGAGCTGGCCCGCCGACATGCTGCCGTCGATCACGAAACGGGCGCCGAGATAGAGTGTGACGACGACGCAGACCCGGTTGATCAGGGTGACCAGCTGGTTCGCGCCCTGAGTCAGCTTCTCGCTCTTCTCGCCCCAGAGGGTCTGGTCCGCCATCTGCCGCTCCCAGGAGCGTTGCAGCGCCGGCTCGACCGCAAGGCTTTTCACCGTCTCCATGCCGAACACGGTCTCCACCAGAAAGCCCTGGTTCTCCGTCATGTTCGTCGCTTTCGACATCAGCCGCTTCTTCAGGATCGGTGTGACGATGCCGTAGGTGAGGAAGATCAGCAGCATGCCGATGCCGACGACAAGCGCGAGGAACGCCCCGAAATAGGCGATGACGCCAAGGAAGACGACGGAGAACAGCAGATCGATCACCGCGGTCGGTGCGGAGCCCGTGAGAAAGGAGCGGATCTGCTGCAACTCCTGCGCGCGCGCCGTGGTCCGGCCGGTCTGACGACTGGCGAAAAAGCTGGCGGGCAGACTGGAAAGATGCCGAAAAAACCGCCCGGCGAGCTCAACATCGATCCGGTGCGTGGCAAAGGACATCAACCGGCTGCGCAGCACGCCCATGGTGAATTCGAAGATCCCGACGGCCAACAAACCCACGGCGAGCACATCGAGGGTCGTCATGGCGCCGGTGCTCAGCACCTTGTCCATGATCAGCATGAAGAACAGCGGCGTCGACAACGCGAAGATCTGCAGCAGGAACGAGGCGATTGCGACCTCGGCGATCAGATGCTTGTATTTGAGCATGATCGGCACGAACCAGGAAAAGCCGAAGGGTTGCCGGTCCATCGCCTCGGCCGTGCGTGGCGGCGATACCTCGAGCAAGCGCCCGGCATAGAGCGCCTCGAAATCGGAGATCGGCCACGTCGCCGGCTTGCCGCTCTCCGGATCAGTCAAAAGGATTTTGTCCGCACTGGCCCGGCCAACCAGGACGAAATGAACGTTATCCCCACGCCTGAGTTCCGCAATGGCGGGCAAGCGCGCACCGGCGATCTTTCCGGCCGGAATGTTCTTGAGCGTGGCATCGCAATCGAAAGACCGGGCCACAGCCAGAAAATCCTCCGCCGTCGCCGCCCCTTCCTCCATGCCAAGTTCATGAGCGAGCCTGTGCCCGGGCACGGGAAAGCCGATCAGCGCGAACAGAGCAGCCAATGCCCTGATTCCGCCGCGTTCAGCCGTCCTTGTTTCTGCCTCGGACACCGTTTAATCAACCTCAATTTATCTAAATTTTTAGGCGACCTGTCACCGCCAGATACAAATACTGGCTTATGACGAATTTGGATTTTCGTTCAAGGTAAATGAATGGTTAACGGGCTTAATAAGCCTTAACAGTATTAGATGGATGTATCAGGAGATGTTTTTAATTTACTGATAAATATACACTATTTTACGCTTTGATTCGCACCTCATTATATTCTCGACTGCTTGACACAGAGCCACAATCAGCCTCGGCCAATGATTGTGCTTCAAGTATAAAACTTACCATTCACAACCAATGATTAAATAATGATAGCTCGTTGAACTGCCATTGCATGAAATTGATAACGTCACGTCGCTGGCGGCGCGAAGCGGAAGCATATTATCAAGCAGCAAAAAGTGGCAGCTCGGCCGGAGCACATTCACGAGCCTGTATTGTTGGCCGTTGCCGTCGCTGTGTGCGCCGATCAGCGCCGCCGGCCTTCTGCCATTGGCTCACCAGTTGCGCGCAATCGCCGTCGGCCATTGTGAGGACATACGCGCTTCCAAGACGACGGCGAGCAGTGAGGCGGCGACGGAGGGCAGCTGATGCGATCTTGTTCGCCTCAACCAGAGATCCAGCCAGGGAGATTACGTCGCGCAGCTTGGAGCCGTGTCGGCCGAAGCGTGCCGTTACCGTGATATCTCCCAAAAGATCACGATCAATCTCAAGCTCGTAGACGCGATTGCGATTACAAGCGGGGTCGACGAGACGCAGGCGAAGATGTGCAAGCGATAGCATGGCCAGAGTATACCATGCGCAGAACAAAACAGGAATCGTAGAAACTACGGTTTCAGCTCGCGCATTGACGTTCAGCGCATCAATCGCCCTACATCATTGATGACACCCAAAGTCCCGAACGGCGGCTTGTTCCACGGCCAAAGAACAAGGTTCAGATGGCCAAAAGGAAGAATTTAAGTTTGCCTGGGCGGAGATCGTCGGGCGTAGCCTTTTCTGAGGTTTCTCTACATTAGCATAATCCAGAAGCTGCAGATCACGTTCATCGAGGTTTGTCGTCGCGGCAAGTTCGGAAATTCTAGTCCTAAGCTGTCTGGCGTCACATCGCTGATTGGAGCAAGGTCAGTTCCTTGATAAGAAAGAAATCAAGGTGCGTGCCCCCCCCCCTTTATTTTCTGCACGATAAAGCTTCGCGAAATACAAACGACAAAAGTGTATTGCAAATGATTCTGTCCGAAATGCCAGCCCAATTTCACGACCGGCTCCGATTGAACCAGGCTTCAAAAAGCGAGTGCGTTGCTGCTGTCGATGCGTCCATCGCAAACAAACGGCCACTAGAAGCAATCTATATTCTCGATCGCGCTCTGGTGCGCTTCCCGTCGAGCAAATTTCTGCACACACGCGTTTCCGATTTAGTGGGCAGCTTGATGAATTCCGTCGGCTCCGCGAAGGAAATGTTGGACCTTCAACCCATGGCAAAGGAAGATTTTTCTGAAATACTCAACAAAGTAGAAAATAGATTTTTTCCTCTGCACGGCGTCAACTCCACAGAATGGACAGATAATACATTCCTGAATTGTGTAATATTTAAAACAATGTGCATGATGGTAGAAAATAAAGAACCAATTTGGAATGTTTTAGCTCGATTATCTGAGGAATTTGGCAGACGATCCGTTAACATCAGTTTTGGAGGAACGGCAAGATCCGCTGAAATTAAAAACAATATTGCAAAAATTTTAATTGGTGGAAATCTTGTAAAACATCATATTTCGAACAACTTCATTGATTTCAGAATTAAGTACTTTTTTGCACACGAGCCGGGCCTACTACGATTGATATCTTCATTTAATCATGACGATATCTTCATCGATATCGGAGCTAATATTGGATCTTTTTCGATCGTTGCTGCAAAGACGAAAAAATGTCGCGTATTTTCACTCGAACCATATTCCGTTAATTATACAGAATTACAAAGAAACATCTCCCTCAATAACGCCACCAACTTGGTAACCCCGCTTCGCGTAGCACTTTCTGATACAACCAAAGAAGGGGCACTATCGTATCAGCGTCAATATCCGGGCGCAGCGACACAGACCTTCGACGGCTCGAATACTGATGCAGCCCAGAACGGGAATTCCATGGAGCAGGTACAAGGATATCGCCTTGATGACCTTATCTCCGAAGGCCTCGTTGATTTCCCGAACCATATCAAGATCGATGTCGACGGCACCGAACATCAAATTATCGCGGGAATGCAACACACGCTGAACGACCCTCGACTGCGCTCGATCCGCTTGGAAATTCGCGTTGAGGACCCCAGAAACGCAGCAGCACTTCGCAGCATCGAAGCGGCCGGATTCACGTGCAAAGTCGGGGATGATCTGAAGAACATGAATTGCGTGCGGGACTGATCGCCGGGACCGAGGGTTCGCCACATAGATTCTGATGTGTATGAGGGAGCTGCCCCCGCGACGGAGCAGAGCCCTCACATGCTAAGCGAACCGGTCAGGTCATGATCGACACCATGGCGGAACATCTTGCCCGCCTTTGATGCATAGGTCGATCGATGCCGGGTTCGGGTCATTGTCATCATCAATCAAGGGCGGTTGAACCATGGTCACATGCGATCTTGGATGCGCCGGACCAAGGGGATGGCCGCGACGAGCGAAGCGAGAACCGCCCCGGCGCCAGGACACGAAATCAGACGAAGCGCTGCACCCGGTCTATTCCGCCCGAACAAGACCAACTTCATACCCCGTTGCTTCCGCATACCGGGCTACCATTTTAATGCTCGGCATACTGCCGCCGCTTTCCATGCGGGAAATAACGGATTGGGTCGTTTTCATCCGCTTCGCTATCTCGCTTTGCGTCAAACCTGCCCGCGTCCTCGCCTCTATAAGCCTGCCTATCAGCTTGTAGACCGGGCGCATCTTTTCATACTCAGCTTTTACGGCCGGGTTATTTTTGAAATCCTCTTCCCGCACTTCATCGATATCGATCATTGATCCATCTCCCTTGCTCGCTGTTCGGCCAATGCAATTGCCGATGCCGGTGTTTTCTGGGTCTTCTTCATGAAAGCGTGCAAAACGACCACCTGCCGCCCGGACGCTGTTACATAAATGGCTCGACCGATACCGTCCCGACCAGTCAGCCGGATTTCCCATAGCTTGCCTCTCAAGTGCTTTACTCGTTTCGGGCCTAGCTTATCGATCCCGACCTGTTCCAGCAGATCCTTGAAGTTATAGAAACGTGCTCTGATATCATCGGGTAACGATAAGAATTCAGCCTTAACTTTCTCGTCCAGAAACTTCATTGACCACTGCATACCGCCCCCTCAATCGATTATTTAATATAGCAAATATGCGATATTTTTGCAAGTCAAAAGCACAGGAAATCGCAATTTTCACCCCCTGCCCTAGCTAGGCTGCATCACGCTGAAGTCCCGAAAGAACCTGCTGCACCGCCCCTCGCCCGGCATTGTTAAGGTGCCGTTGCCACGCGCCCGCGCGGGGCGACCAGCGAAAACCATTGGTCTTGAGCATAGATCGGGTTTCCGCGTCTGGCTTGCCCGGAAAGACTAACTGGATACGGTCAGCCTCGACGTTCTCGACAACCTCGACACGGCCCGCTGTTGTATTGTGAACGGTCTCTTTACCGCCCTGCTCCCGCTTCGCTTCCAAAACGGCCAGCCGATCCTTGAGCCTCTTGATTTCGGCGTTGTTGTTGCTCGTCGCATGGGACGGATATCCCCGCCGCCCGCAAAAGTCCGGCTGCACGATGGCGGCAGCATCAATAAGTGAACAGCCAATTGCATCTGATACGGCTTGCGCCATTTCGGCCACGTCACCGCTCTTGACGCTTCGTATGGCCTTGTTCGCACCCTTCATGCGCTCTTGGTCTGATACCCTGGCTGCGATCCGCTGACGGAGTAATTCCGGCGCGTCGGGGTTGCCTTCCGCGCACTGGTCCGTCTGGTTCGCCATGCGGGAAAGCGGCTCGGGTGGTGGCTTTCTTTGCCCGTTTCAGGTGCTCGCCTATCTCGCTCGACCGCCGGTCGGCAATATCCATGCGCTTACTATTCCGCGCAGTCGGGAACCGCGCAGCGCCGACGACAAACCACGATGCGCAACGCCCCTCTGAGTGCCAATAGGCGCGGGTGAGTTTCAAAAGTTTTCCGGCGAACCTCTCCAGCTCGGCGGCTGTATCGAGTTCGCCGCCCTTGTTGGCAAGCGCGGATAGATGCGTGTTGAAATCATGAACGCGTGCGGCCAAGCCTTCGAGTTCAATCCGGGCGCGTCTTTCCGGATAGTGCGAAAGGAGATTCCAATGTTGCTGGATATCTTCGGCCTTGATGGTGGAATTAAGGTTTCCGGCCTTGATCGTCAGAGCGCCATTTTTGAAGGTGCAGATTTCCATTTTCC
>NZ_CAXBDC010000087.1:0-19945 GCF_963974195.1 uncultured Nisaea sp. | reverse complement strand
TGATCACCTATGACAGCCCGCACGTATTGATCCTCGACGAGCCGACCAACCATCTCGATATCGATGCTCGTGACGCGCTGGTTCAAGCGATGAACGATTATACCGGCGCGGTTATTCTGATCAGCCATGACAGGCGCTTGCTTGAACTGACAGTCGACCGGCTCTGGCTCGTCTCGAGCGGGACCGTGAAACCCTATGACGGCGACCTCGACGGGTATCGCGACTGGCTGCGTCAGGAAGAGCGTGCCGCAGCCCGGTCCGAGAATGGCTCGGGCGGGGCGGAGAAGAAAAACGACCGCAAACAGGCCCGCAAGGACGCGGCTGATCGGCGCAAGCAAACCGCGGATCTCCGCAAGCGAGCCCGCGAGCTGGAAAAAAACATCGAGAAACTGAACCAGCGTAAAGCCAAACTCGAAGCACAGCTCGCTGATCCAAAGCTGTATGAAGGACCGACATCGGACATGAAGGCGCTGATCCTGAAGAAAGAAGCAGTGAATCAGGAGCTGGAAGTTACGGAAGCGGAGTGGCTGGAAGCAGAAGCGGCTCTGGAAGAAACAAAATAAAGCGGGAGGAGGGCAGCCATGCCCCGGACGATCACTGCGCGCGAACTTCACGATGCGCTTTACGGAACCGGTGAAATTGCTCTCATTGATGTAAGGCCGGAAGCGGTATTTGGTGCGAACCATATCCTTCTCGCCGCGAACATTCCGCTTGGTCATCTTGAACTGCGCATGGCGGACCTTGTCCCCCGGCCCTCTGTCTCCGTTGTTCTGTGCGATGGCGGGGAGGGGCTGGCGGAGCTCGCGGCTCAACGCCTGGCGGGCCTTGGCTATACGGACATCTCTATCCTCGAGGGCGGTGTGAATGCCTGGGGCGCGGCCGGTCTTGAGCTTTTCAGCGGACTCTATGTGCCGAGCAAGGCTTTCGGCGAATATGTCGAGCATGAATATGAAACCCCGTCGGTTTCCGCCGAGGAACTGCACCGGATGATGGAGCAGGGGGAAAATATGGTGGTGCTGGACTCGCGGCCGATGGGCGAGTTCACCATGATGAACATCCCGACGGGAATCGACATGCCCGGTGCCGAACTTGCGCCGGCCGGACCCGCAGCATTATCGGCGCCCAGTCCCTGATCAATGCGGGTGTTCCGAACAAGGTGGTCGCGTTGCGCAACGGCACCATGGGATGGCATCTGGCGGGGTATCAGCTTGAGCACGGAAACGTGCGCCCGCCGCCGCCAGTCAGCCCCGAGGGAGGGGATCTTGCGCGCCAGAGATCGCGGTCAGCGGCTGACCGTTTCGGTGTGCGCCGTGTCGATGCCAAAACTTTGGCGGGCTGGCGCTCGGAAGCCGCGGAGCGCACGCTCTATGTGCTTGATGTCCGGACAATCGAAGAATTCGAAGCGGGGCACATCGCAGGGTCACGTCATGCTCCCGGCGGGCAGCTCGTGCAGTCGACAGACTCCTATATGGGAACCCACAGGGCGCGGGTGGTTCTGGTCGATCCGGAATTCGTCCGGGCGGAAATGTCCGCGAGCTGGCTTCGGCAACTCGGCTGGGAAGAGGTGTACGTCCTCGATAGCGGGTTTGATGGCCAGACGCTGGAGGAAGGCGCACGCACCCCTGTTCTTCTTGGGGATTTGCCCGCTGTTGATCTGGTCTCTCCTGTGGAGGCGAAGCGGAATGTCGATGCAGGCGCCTGTTTCGTTGATCTGACCCGGAGTCTCGACCATCGGGACAATCATCCGGAAGGAGCCCAGTGGGGCAAGAGGGAGACGCTTGAAAGCGATCTGAAGGCTATTGCTTGCTCTGAGGCCGTTTTGACTGCGGCTGACCATCGGCTGGCAGTCATGGCCGCTGGCGATCTGGCAGAATCGGGCATTCGCTGCACTGTGATCGATGGCGGAAGCCGGGCCTGGGAAATGGCCGGCTTTCCAATGGCGGCCGGTATGGGCGCGCCATTGGCTGCTTTGGATGATGTCTTTATGCGCCCCTATGACAAGGACGCAGGCAAAGCGGAGATGGAGCGGCGGATGAACGCCTATCTCAGCTGGGAAGTCGGGTTGGTCGAGCAGATCGGACGCGCCGGCGGCATCAGTTTCCAGTCCTATCGGAGCTGAGCACGCCGGCTTCCGCTATGGCCTGGTCTCGCTATGCAAGCGCGTTCATGCGTTCAAAACCGGTCTCAAGGTCCGCTATGAGATCGGCTTCGTCCTCCAGCCCCGCATGGATACGCAGAAGCTGTCCCGGATGATCCCACTGTGTGGCGGTACGTGCCGCAGCGGGATCTCCGGGAAGAATGAGGCTTTCATAGCCGCCCCAGCTCGCGCCCATGCCGTAGAATTCAAGCCCATCCAGAAAAGCGGCGAGCGCCGTTTTTGATACTGGATTGAGAACAAAAGAAAAAAGCCCGCTGGAGCCGCTAAAGTCCCGTTTCCAGAAATCGTGCCCCGGACAGGAAGGTAAGGCTGGATGCAACACGCGCTCGACTTCGGGCCTGTCCTGTAACCATCTGGCCAGCACCAGGGCTGTTTTCTCGTTCTGTGCGAGCCGCACGGCCATTGTTCTGAGCCCGCGTTGCGCCAGATACAGATCGTCCGGGCCGGAACAGTTGCCCTGCATATAAACCATGTCGCGGACTGCACCAGCATGGGCGCTCCGGCTGGCGATGGTGCCCATCATGATGTCGGAATGGCCGCAGATATATTTCGTCACCGCCTCGACAACGATGTCGACACCATGCTCCAGAGCGTTGAAATAGAGCGCTGTCGCCCAGGTGTTGTCCATGATGACGGTCGCATCGTGCTGATGCGCGATGGCTGCAAGCCTGGGGATATCAGAAACCTCGAAAGTCATGGTTCCGGGGGATTCCAGATAGACCACCCTGGTTTCCGGCCGGATATTCTCTGCAAGCTGCTCCGGTTTCATTGGGTCGAAATAGCTTGAAGAGACCCCGAACCGCTTGAGAAATCCTTCCGCGAACTTCCGTGTCGGGAAATAAACGTTGTCGGCCAACAGGATATGATCGCCGGCAGAGACCTGGCTGAGGATGGCGCAGCAGAGAGCGGCGAGACCGGAAGAAACCGCGATGGCATCGTCGGCGCCGTATAAGGCTGCGACGGCTTCCTCGAGGGAGCGGCTGGTCGGCGTTCCGCGGCGCCCGTAGCGGTACCCATCGAATTCCGGTTTCCGGGATGCTTCGAGTTCCGCGAGGCTCGGTTTGAGAATCGTGGAGGCATGGTAAACCGGCGGATTGATGATCCCATGGTTGTGGTGCGGATCTCGTCCCGCGTGAGCGACGAGGGTGCGCATTTTGGTTTTTGTGCCGGTTTTCATGCGATCTCCGAAATTATAAAGGGGTATCGAGAAGATTCTGTATTTGAGATTTTATTGTCAAAAAAGCACGGATGTCCGCCGAAAATACGCGAGGGTTGCAGTGACGGCATGGATATTCCTGACCGGCCGGTTCTTCTCGCACTTGCAAAACACCGCAACGGCGTGTTGGAATTACCTCTACTGTCATGAAGTCTGGCTCCAAGGTCATCCGTGTTTCGTTCAAGTCGAACGAGCAGAGGAAAGAAAAAGCCGAGTAGTCGGAGTACATGACAGTGAACAACGACCGGGATCCACGGGGGCGATCCTAAGTCTTAGTCAGGGGTATGCAGACCGGGACAACCGGCCGTCGTTAACCGAAACATAACAGGGTGGGTTTAGGATGAAGAAACTGAGTCTTTTGGGCCTTGGCCTCGGCATGATGGCCAGCCTAGGCTTCACAGCCGAAATGGCGTCCGCGCAAAGCACGCTGGACATCGTGAAGCAACGGGGACATCTGCGGTGCCAGGTCGGCACTCCGGCTCCGGGCTTCTATCAGCTTGATGAAAAGGGTGACTGGTATGGTAGCGACGTGGCCATTTGCCGCGCCGTTGCAGCCGCCATCTTTGACGATCCGAGCAAAGTGGAATTCCAGTCCGTGACCAGCGCGGTGCGTTTCACCGCCATGGCCAACGGTGAGTCCGACGTGCTGTCCCGCACGACGACCTGGACTCTGTTCCGTGACACGCAGCTCGGCCTCGATTTCACGGCCGTTAACTTCTATGACGGCCAGGGCTTCATGGTCGACAAGGACCTGGGCGTAAGCAGCGCGCTTGAGCTCAAGGGCGCGACCGTCTGCGTGCTGACCGGCACCACGACCGAACTGAACCTGACCGACTTCAGCCGCACCAACAATCTTGAGATCGAGCCGGTTGTCTTCGAAGATTCCAACGTCCGTGACGATACCTTCGCCAAGGGCGGCTGTGACGCGATCACCAACGACAAGTCCAGCCTGGCCTCCACCCGCGCGAAATTCCCGGATGCATCCAAGTATGTCGTGCTTCCGGAAACGATTTCCAAAGAGCCGCTCGGTCCGGTCGTTCGCCAGAACGATTCCCAGTGGATGGATATCGTGAAATGGACCGTCTTCGCCCTGATTCAGGCCGAGGAAATGGGCATCGACAGCACCAACATCATGGATATGGTCGCCAACCCGGCCTCTCCTGAAATGGCGCGTATGCTCGGTGTCGAAGGTGACCTGAACAAAGGCCTCGGCCTTGAGCCGGACTGGGTTGTCCGTATCATCAAACATATCGGCAACTACGGTGAAGTGTACGAAGAGTACATGGGCACCAAAGGTGAGTTCGCCATTGGTATCCCGCGTGACGGTAGCCCGAACGCACTGTGGACCAAGGGCGGTCTGATGTACTCCCCGCCGTTCCGGTAAGAAATCCAATGCAGCAGGCCCGGTCGAAACTCGACCGGGCCTCTGTTCTTTGGATCACTTAATCTTCGCGGAGATCGGCTATATGGCTGTCGTTGACAGAGGGGCGTCGGGACAGGGTTCATCGTTTTCGGAAATCGTAAACGACGAGCGTTACCGATCCATATTCTACCAAATAATCGTGTTTGCAGCCGTTATGTGGGTCGGCTGGTACTTGTTCTCAAACACGTCACAAAACCTCGAAGAACGGGGAATGAGCGCCGGTTTTGGCTTTCTGAATAGCACTGCCGGGTTCTCAATATCGTTTTCCATTATTCCTTACGAAGCCGGTGACAGCTACCTGTGGGTCTATCTGGTAGGCATCACCAATACGCTTTTGTTGTCGTTTCTTGCCATCGTGGCGACGACCCTGCTTGGGTTTTTCATCGGCATTCTGCGGCTTTCCAAAAACTGGATGGTTGCGCAGCTGGCGTCCTGGTACGTCGAAATCCTGCGAAATACGCCGCTTTTGCTGCAGATCCTGTTCTGGTATCTCGCTGTTTTCGCGATCCTGCCGAGGCCGAAGAACAGTCTCGATGTTCTCGGGCTTGAGGTTTTTCAGCTGAATAACAGAGGATTCTATTTCCCGGCACCAATTCCAGGCGATCTTTTCTGGCTGACCATGGTCACGCTTCTTGTTTCCGTGATCGTGGCCTATTGCATAGCGGTCTGGGCCAAGAAACGGCAAAATGCGACCGGCCAGAGATTCCCGGCTTTCTGGACCGCCGTGGGTATCATTGTCGGTGTTCCGCTTTTGATGTTCCTGGTGACGGGCTCTCCGCTGCAATGGGAAATTCCTGTTCTTAAGGGCTTCAATTTCTCTGGCGGATCATCCGTTCCTCCGGCTTTCCTCGCGGTTTTCATCGCTCTCGTGATCTATCACGCCTGCTTTATCGCAGAGATGGTGCGGGCCGGTATCCTGTCCGTCAGTCACGGTCAGACCGAGGCATCGTATTCCCTTGGGCTGAAGCCGGGACTTACGCTGCGGCTGGTGATCATCCCGCAGGCCATGCGGGCAATCGTTCCGCCGCTGATCAGTAACTGGATGAATGTGGTCAAGAATTCGTCCCTGGCAATTGCCGTGGGCTTTCCTGACCTCGTCGCGGTCTTCATGCAGACCTCGCTGAACCAGTCCGGCCATGCGATCGAGATCGTGGCCATGGTGATGTTCTTCTACATGACCGTGAGCCTGAGCATTTCCGCCGCGCTGAATTACTACAACAAGCTCGTTCAATTGAAGGAGCGGTGAGCCATGACAAATCTTGACGCATCGTCTTCGGAAGTTGTCTTCCAACCCAAACCCAGTCTGCCGCCGCCACCGAACACAGTTGGTGCCGTGGGCTGGATCCGGAAGAATCTGTTCAGCAGTCCGTTGAATGCTTTCCTGACCATCCTGTCGCTTTATGTGATTTGGGTGGTGGTTTCCAACACGTTCGAATGGGCGGTTGTTAACGCCGTCTGGGAAGCCAATTCACGTCGTGAATGTCTCGACAAGGTCGGACTTTCAGGAGCGTGCTGGGCCGGGGTCAGCCACTGGATGAAAAACTTCATCTATGGCCGGTATCCGGATGAGGAAATCTGGCGGGTCAACCTTGGCTTCGGCATTCTCATTCTCTGGATGCTGCCGTTCTGGCTTCCGCGGGTGACATCGAAGATCGCCATTGGCGCTTCGGCAATCCTGATCTCTCCTTTCCTTCTCGGTTATCTGTTTGCCGGGGGCGAAAAGGGGCTGTTCCTGCAGGTCATGGTCTCTGTTGCGGTCACGTCCTTCATTTTCAGCTGGGTGCACACCGTGCTGTGCATTGCCACGGGCAAGCCGCTCTGGACCTCTATCGTTATGGCCAGCGGGTTTTCCGCGAAACCGGAAGCGACACAAAAATACCCGGTATTCGCAGCCTTTCTGCTTGTGTTCATCGCGGCCTTTGCATGGCAATCAGGCTGGGACATCACCTCGCAATCAACCAATCTCTGGGGCGGTTTGTTTGTCACTCTGGTGATTTCCGGTATCGGGATCGCGGTCTCATTGCCTGCCGGTATCGTGCTGGCTCTGGGGCGCCGTTCGAAAATGCCGGTCATCCGGGTTTTCTGTGTGTCCTTTATCGAGCTGTTCCGGTCTGTTCCCCTGATCACCGTGCTTTTCATGGCGGTAACCATGGTGCCGCTGTTCCTGCCGGAGGCTATCAACCCGGTGAAGATCGTTCAGGCGATCATCGCGGTTTGTATTTTCTCCTCGGCCTATATGGCGGAAACAGTGCGTGGCGGCCTTCAGGCCATCCCAAAAGGGCAGTACGAAGCGGCGCAAGCCCTTGGTCTGAACTACTGGAAAATGATGACCCTGATTGTCATGCCGCAGGCACTTAAACTGATGATCCCGAACATTGTCGGCAGCTTCATCGGGCTTTTGAAGGACACCACGCTGGTTTCCATCGTCGGCCTCTATGATCTGCTGCTGATGCTGAAGGCCGTCAGTCAAAACCCGCAATGGAACGGTATTCACACAGAGCCGCTTGTCTTCGGCGCAGCGCTGTATTTCGTTCTCTGTTTCATCATGTCGAAATACAGCCAGCATCTTGAACGGACGCTGGGAGCAGGGCAGGTCCGGAGGTAATCCGGGCCAACCCATTCCTTTCCAGTGTATCGAGCCAAGGAGTTAATAATATGAGCATGGATGCTCAGGTCGAAACCAAACCAACGGTCAAGTCCACCAAGGGCGATGAAGTCGTCATTGAACTGGCTGGCGTTAATAAATGGTACGGAGAGTTTCACGTCCTGAAAGACGTAAACCTCTCGGTTCACCAGGGTGAGAAGATCGTTATCTGCGGCCCGTCCGGGTCCGGTAAATCGACGCTTATCCGTTGTATCAACCGTCTGGAAGAGCATCAGGGCGGCGATATCATCGTCAACGGAGTGACGCTCGACAACAACCTGAAGAACATCGACGCGATCCGCAGCGATGTTGGCATGGTGTTCCAGAGCTTCAATCTTTTCCCACATCTGACGGTGCTGGAAAATTGCACGCTGGCCCCGATCTGGGTGAAGCAGACGCCGAAGGCTCAAGCGGAAGAGCTGGCGATGGAATATCTCCATCGTGTGAAGATTCCGGAACAGGCCTCTAAATATCCGGGCCAGCTTTCCGGCGGTCAGCAGCAGCGTGTAGCTATCGCGCGCTCGCTCTGCATGAACCCGCAGATCATGCTGTTCGATGAGCCGACCTCGGCCCTCGATCCGGAGATGATTTCCGAGGTTCTGGACGTGATGGTCGAGCTCGCGGATTCCGGCATGACCATGCTGGTTGTGACCCACGAGATGGGCTTTGCCAAGCGGGTGGCGGATCGCGTGATCTTCATGGATTACGGCGAAATCGTCGAACAGAACACACCGGAAGAGTTCTTTACGAATCCGCGTTCTGATCGTACCAAGCTGTTCCTGAGCCAGATTCTGGCACACTAACAGACACTTTCTGGCCGATACGGTCTGGGAGGGGGGGACTAACGGGGGACCCTCCGGAAGGGCGCGCTGCGAGAGATCGCGCGCGCCCTTCGTTTTTCTGTATGAGGATCAGCCCTCGTTCATGAGAGTGATCATGTTCAGGATGGAGGGCTGTTTTCGCCCACAAGACGCAGTTTTCCCGCCGCTACCCGGTCCCGGAACAGACTGCTCTCTGCATGTCCGCGTTCATCGGGCTCTGCTGGCAGTGGCATGCCCGCAAGTCTTGGATCGGGCAGAACCTCGATCTCGCGCGCATAGGGGACGAACCCGGCCCGCTGGTAATTGCCGAGGGCACGAGGATGATCAAGATCGCAGGTATGGACCCAGACACGCTTTGTCGCGGGCTTCCATGCCAGATCAATCGCGGCGTTGATGAAATAGCGGCCAATGCCAAGCCCGATGAAATCGGGCAGCAAGCCAAAATAAGACAGCTCGACGTCCTGGCCATCCTCATTGCGCTCAAGTTCGCAAAAACCGGCGGGCTCACCATCTACCTGCAGCAGATAATATTCCGCACCAGGCCGGGAGAGGACTGCTGCCAGTGCCGTGTCATCCATGATCCTGCGTGAGACCCAGATCCAGTCACCGCCGACGCCGTTATAGAGGAAACGATAGAAGCGCACGCTTGGGGTCGCCATGGGCTCCAGCGTGACCCTTTTTCCAATCTTGGGTGGCCGTGCCGGCTCCCTATCGGGGCGTGCCAGCATTTCGAGATGTATAACCATCGTCTCGGTCTGTCCGGCTTGCCAATCGGGTGCCGGGCGGAATCGCTTAGCCATGACCAGACGGTCTTCCTCGTCATAGCCAAGACGTTCATAGAAGGCCTTTACCCTGGTATTTGTCGGCCGGATCATGAGTTGGGCTTTGCCAACGCCACGCTCTTTCAGCCATTCCTCGGCGGCGGACATGATCTCCCGGCCAAGCCCGCTTGTCTGGCGATCCGGGGCCACACCCACGTAATAATACCAGCCACGATGCCCGTCATGGCCGACCATGACCGTGGCGGCCAGACCGTTGGCGTCAAACCCGAGCAAAATTTCTGCGTTGTGACTGCGTTGGCAGAAGCGGATGTCCTCGTAAGGATCGTTGTGCGGCACGGTGAGCCCTGCCGCTTTCCAGAGAGCGATAACGGAATCGGTATCGCCGTCCGCAATCGGACGCACGTCTAAAGCCACGGTGTTCTTCCTCAGGATGTTTCGACTGGTGTATCGGGGTGACCGCCCCATTCACTCCAGGAACCGTCATAGACGGCGACATCCTCATTGCCGAGAAGATAGAGGCCAAGCGACAGGATACAGGCTGTTACCCCTGATCCGCAGGTGGTCGACACGGGCTGCGAGAGGTCTGCCCCGAGATTGTTTTCGTACAGGCTTTTCAGCGCGGCCGCCGGCAGCATCGTTTTGTCTGCGCTCAACAGGCTGGCGGACGGCATGCTCATGCTGCCTGGAATATGCCCGCTGCGCAGACCGGCACGCGGCTCCGGAGCCGTTCCGGCAAACCGGTCAGCGGCGCGTGCATCCAGTACGGCCCGTTTCCCGCTCGCGATATTGGCACGCAGTGCCTCAAGATCGGTGACAAGCTCCTTGCGGAAGGTCGCCGTGAATGTGGCAGGCGCATTCTGTTCCGCCCCGGATGTCAGGGGACGGGATTCCGCCGACCATTTCGGCAGACCGCCATTCAGAACGGCGACCTTGTTATGTCCATACAGACGGAACATCCACCAGACACGGGCCGCGCTGACCAAACCATAGGCGTCATAAACGACGACCATATCGTCGTTCGAGATGCCCATCGCCCCGGCTTTCGCCGCGAATGTCCCGGCGTCCGGGATCATGTGGGGCAGGGTGGCCGCCGGATCCTTCACATCGTCTATATCGAAGCGCACGGCGCCGGGGATATGCTTTTCGAGATATTCCGTATCCGCGTTCCGGTCGACACCCGGCAGATGATAGCTGGCATCGAGAATTTTGACCTTCGGATTGCCGATATTCTCGGCCAGCCAGGCCGTCTCGACGAGTGCGTCTGAGTTCTTGTATTCCATTGTTTTCCTCCCTCTCCGAGCTGTCAGGCCAGCCAGCCCGGTACAGGCAGCCCTTTTTCTTTCAGGAATTCCGGATTGAATATCTTGGTCTGATACCGGTGTCCCCAGTCGCACAGTACGGTCACGATGGTGTGGCCGGGGCCCATCTGTTTGGCGAGTTTCACCGCTCCGGCGACATTGATGCCGGTCGAGCCGCCCATGCAGAGGCCTTCTTCCATCAGCAGCTTGAAGATGACGTCGAGGGCTTCCTCGTCCGTGACCTGGAAGGGGGCATCGACGGTGATGCCTTCAAGATTTTTCGTGATCCGGCCCTGACCGATCCCCTCGGTGATGGAGCCGCCTTCGGATTTAAGCTCGCCATGGGCATAGTGATTGAAAATCGCCGAACCCATCGGGTCCGCGAGGCCAATGGTAACGTCCGGATTGCGCTCTTTAAGGGCCATGCTGACCCCGCCGATCGTGCCGCCACTGCCAACGGAGCAGATGAACCCGTCTACCTTGCCATCCGTCTGGTCCCAGATCTCGGGACCCGTGGTGGTGTAGTGGCCATGACGGTTGGCGACATTGTCGAACTGGTTGGCCCAGATCGCGCCGTTAGGCTCGCTCGCCGCGATTTCCTCGGCCAGGCGGCCGGAATAGCGCACGTAATTGTTCGGGTCCTTGTAGGGGGCTGCAGGAACCAGACGGAGATCCGCGCCGACAAGGCGCAGCATGTCCTTTTTCTCCTGGCTCTGGGTTTCCGGCATGACGATGACGGAGCGATACCCGAGTGCATTGCCGACGAGGGCAAGGCCAATTCCGGTGTTGCCGGCGGTGCCTTCGACGATCACGCCGCCCGGACGCAGTGCGCCGCGTTCTTCCGCATCACGGATAATCGCGAGGGCCGCACGGTCCTTGACCGATCCGCCCGGGTTGAGAAACTCGGCTTTGCCGAGAATGGTGCAGCCGGTTTCCTCCGACGCGCGCTTCAGTTTGATCAGCGGCGTATTGCCGATTGTGCCGACGAAGCCATCGCGAATTTGCATTCTTTTTCTCCGGTATTACGTGCGGGCCAACAGGCTCCGAACTTAGTGTTCGATTTGTTGGCTTACCAGTTTGTTTGCCCTCAATCAGGGCGAGACGGCGCGGATTTCACAGTTTCTGTTCCTGCATGGATCGGCGCAGGGCCGTTCCGGCGAGACGGTAGAGAATTTTCTCGCTCTTAAGCAACGGGCCGAGTTTTTCATAGAAGGCCGTTGCTTTCTCGTTCCATGGATCAGCCGTCCAGTCGATCTGCTCGACGCCGCATTCTTCCGCCTGGCGCACCAGCTCGGCCATCAGGGCGCCGCCGACACCGGATGTCCGGGCCCGCCTTGTCACGAAAAGATCCTGAATGAAAAAACTGCGCTGACAACTGGCGAGTGCGAAGACTTCAGTATAGGCGATGAAACCACGCAACCCGGCCGATGTTTCGGCGACAAGTACCTTCAGATTGCTTTCCCGCTCGAAAAGCTCCGTCGCCATTATGTGCGCCATATAGGAGCGCTGGTTGCGTGCCGGGAGACCATAAAATGCGAGAAGTTCCTGAGCGAGCAGTGCCAACCCCTCGACATCGTCCGACCTGAGGGGGCGGATATCGGCGGCTTTTCTGGAATCGGATACTGGGCCATCTGCTGCCGGATCAATGAGCGCGGCATGTCTGGGAGTGGTTTCGGCGCTCATAAACGGTTCCAAGAGACAAACAAGGTGCGGTATGGGACATCCGCTTCGTTTGACCTTGGCGGCAGAGGTCGGCGCTGTCAATTTAGCGCTCTGTAAAAGGGACCGAAGCGGGCATGAAACCGACCAACACAGGAAAATCGCCCCAGAGAACGGGAGCCACCCGGTGAGCAAAACCCTGTTGCTGCTACGCCATGCCAAGTCAAGCTGGAGCAGCCCGGCCGAGAGTGACTTCGAAAGGCCGCTGAACCAGCGCGGCGAACGGGCGGCGGTGGTTATCGGCATCATGATGAAGCAGGAGAAAATCGTCCCGGATCTGGTTCTCTGTTCATCCGCCCGGCGGACGCTACAGACCAGGGACGCTATCCGCCCCTATCTCCCCCGGAATTGCCCGGTTGAGGAAACCGCCCGGATCTATGAGGCAAACGTGGAGAACCTTTTCTCCGTTCTGTCAGGGCAACCCGAGACCATTCAAAAGCTCCTGCTTATCGGGCACAATCCGGGCCTGGAGCACTTGACCTTGTCCCTGTGTGGCGAGGCGGGAGGCGAAGGTTTGGCTCGGGTGCTGGAGAAATTTCCGACCGGCGCGATGGCGACCATCGAGCTTGCTATCGATAGTTGGCGTGACATCGCCCCCGGAAAGGGGCGGTTATGTCACTTCATCACTCCGAAGGAGCTTGTATGAGCAAGAAAACTGAGGCCCTGCCGACAGAATCGGAATTACGGCTCGCGCTTTCGGACAAATGGGTCAATCGGCTCAAGCGGTTACCGATACTGGTCAAATCCACGAGCGGACGCGCCAAGACGACGCATTTGAAATCGACGTATTTCGACACGCCGGACAAGGAGCTTGCTGCCGCCGGCATCAATTTGCGCATCCGGGAGATAGGCCGCCGGAAATTGCAAACTCTCAAGATCGGTAGCGGCTGGCAGGCCGGTATTACGGAGCGGATTGAGCTTGAAGGCTGGGTCAATGACAATCAACCGACGCTCGAGCTGATCCATGCGCCGGAGATACGTGATCTTCTTATCCGGAACGGGCTATGGGAGCGACTGCAGCCGGCTTTTGTTACGGACTTTCGAAGAAGTAGCCGGGTTGTAAGTTACAGCGGCCGGTTCGGGGATGCGCTCATCTCAGCCGACCTCGATATCGGTGAAATTCGTTCGGGGACACGAAAAGCGCCAATATGCGAACTGGAACTGGAGCTCAAGACAGGCACGCCGACCGCATTATTTGAACTGGCGCGTGCAATCAACGACGATGTGCCGGTGCGGATAGAATACCGCGGTAAGGCGATGAGGGCGGGGGAGTTGCAAGTTCCGCCCGAACCGAAGCCGACGAAAGGGCGGCGTCCGGCTTTAACTCAAGGCAGCCGGATTAATGAATCGGCTGTCGCAATTCTAAAGGCCTGTCAGACACAGATCGCCGCAAACGAATTTCCAATTCTTGAGAGCATGGCGCCCGAAGGGCCGCATCAGATGCGGGTGGCTGTACGCCGATTGAGGGCCGCGCTCGGGATGTTTCGGGCATTTGGCGATATGGAGCTGATCGACCGTGTCAGGGCAGAGGGGAAATGGCTTGCCGGCTCCCTTGGCGAGGCGCGCGAATGGGACGTTTATATTTCGGATCTGCATGATCCCGTCGAGTCGGCTCTGGGCGCGGATATACCCGCCTTGAAAGACCTTCGTGCGCTTGCTCAGGCCCGGCAGGAGGCTGGTTACAGGGATGCCCGTGCCGCCGTCGCATCATCCCGTTTCACGTCTTTTCAGCTCGAACTCGGTCTACTCATCGAGTCGCTCTCGCATGGGCGGGGAAAGACTGTCTTCGATCATCTTGCCCGGAGCGAGGAATTCGCGGCGACCAAACTGGAAAAGCGCTATCGCAAGGTTTGCAAGATGGGGCGGACAGCTCTTCTGGGCGACACGGCCGCGAAGCACGAACTCCGGCTGGAGATGAAAAAGATGCGTTATGCGGCCGAATTTTTCGCATCCCTGTTCGATCCTCGCAAAGCCAAGACCTTTTCCAAGTCCGCAGCCCGACTGCAGGACCTTCTGGGATATGCGAACGATTATGCGGTGTGCATCAGGCAGCTCGAATCTCTTGTCGTTCCGGCTACGGGAGCGGATGCCCCCGATCTGCTCAAAGCGTCGGGGATGATCATCGGCTGGCACGGTGCAGAAATGGCCCGTGCGGATCATGAAATAGACGATGCTTGGAACAGGTTCCTTGATGCCGGACGATTCTGGCCGAAGAAGAGCCGTTCAGCCACTTGATCGCGGGCTTTTAAGCTCGGAGAGAATGTCGGCGGTATGCTGGCCTCTGTATGGGCTTGGCGCTGGCGGTCCCGGTTTTTTGTTATCAAACCGTGGTGCCGCTGCTGCCTGCAAACGGCCGTCGCTATCCTGCCAGACGCCACGCGCGGCCATATGCGGATCGGTGCATGCTTCGTCCGGTGAGAGCACCGGGCCTACACAGGCATCGCTTCCATGGAACAGGGCCAGCCAGTACGCGCGCGGCTGGCTGGCGAACAGGGTTTCTAGCCGGGCAGCAAGATCAGGCCAAAGGCTTTCCTGGAATTGCTGTTCGAAGCGCGAATCGCCAGATAACTCAAGGCGCTCCAGAAATATCCGGTAGAATTTCGGCTCCAGGCATTGAACCGAGAGATACAGGCCATCGCCGCATCGATAGCTCCGGCTCCAGTGCGGCCCGTCCAGCAGGCTGTGGCCACGCCCCGTGCTGAAAGACCCTGATGCTCGAAGCGACATCAGCAAATTCATCATATGCGCGGAGCCATCGACGATTGCCGCATCGACCACACTGCCTTTGCCTGTCGTACGGGCATTCAGCAGGGCGGATAGCATGCCGATCACCAGATAGAGTGCACCGCCACCAATATCACCGACAAGGGTTGGCGGCGGGAAGGGAGGCGATTCGGCCGGGGATGCGTACCAGAGAGCGCCCGACAGGCCGATATAGTTCAGATCATGGCCGGCTTCCCGGGCTTTGGGGCCATCCTGTCCCCAGCCCGTCATTCGGCCATAGACAAGGCGCGGCTGCAGCGCGAGACATATGTCCGGACCAAGCCCCAGTCTTTCCATGACTCCAGGCCGGAAGCCTTCGATCAGTCCGTCAGCGGTTTTCAGCAATGCCTTCAGGGCAGCGACGTCGTCTTCCGCCTTGAGATCGAGGGCAATAGAGCGCTTTCCACGATCAAGCAGGTTGCTTTCGCCTTTGCCTGGCACATCGGCTGCTGTCTTGCGGTGCACTGTGATGACGTCCGCACCAAGATCGGCAAACAACATGGCTGCAAAGGGGGCGGGGCCAAGGGCTTCGATCTCGATAATTCGAATATCAGACAGCATTGGGTATCCAGCGGCTCGGACAGAGGGGGCATGGTCGCTGGAAATAGGCTTGGCGGCAATGATGGTGAGGTATGTGCGGGCGAATAAAAAAGCGGCCGAAACCGAAGTTTCGACCGCTTTTTGATTGGCTCCCCGGGACGGATTCGAACCGCCGGCCAAGCGATTAACAGTCGCTTGCTCTACCGCTGAGCTACCGGGGATCAGCGACCCGCCGGGAGTGTGTCCCGACGAGGTGGCGGTATATAGCAGCGCTTTTTGGCGAGTGCAAACCCGAAACGCGACAATCGGGCAATTTTCGTATGAGTATTTTGTGTGCCGTCACATCACGCTCGAAAACAGGCATAAAATGCCGCAAAAGCGCGCAAGCTACGGAGATCATACGCAAATTTTTGAAGGAAGTTGGAGGCCCGGGCCGGAATCGAACCGACGTACAAGGATTTGCAGTCCTCTGCATCACCACTCTGCCACCGGGCCAACAGGGCGCGATAGGTAACGGTCCGTTCCGCGCCCGTCAATGTCTTTTCATGCGGAAAAACACTATGTGAAACAAAAGGCCCGCATCACGTATTCCCTTTCGACAATTCGGCAAGCACTGCATCGGTCACCTGCCGGGTTGTCGCCGAGCCGCCAAGGTCACGCGGAAGCACCGAGCCATCCGCCGTAACCCGCTCGATTGCGGACATCAGCCGCGCCGCCGCGGCTGTTTCTCCCAGATGTTCAAGCAGCATGGCGCTGCTCCAGAATGTTCCGATTGGATTCGCCACACCCTTGCCGGTGATATCGAAGGCCGAGCCGTGAATGGGCTCGAACATGGAGGGCATATCCCGCTCCGGCCGAAGATTTCCTGTCGGTGCGATGCCGAGGGAGCCGGTCAAGGCTGCCGCGAGGTCGGACAGAACGTCCGCATGAAGGTTTGTGGCGACAATCGTATCCAGGCTTTTCGGATCGAGAACCATGCGCGTGGTCATGGCATCGACCAGCATCTTGTCTGTCTCGACATCCGGATAATCGAATTTGATTCGTTCAAACACGCTGTCCCAGAACACCATGCCGTGCCGCTGGGCATTGGACTTCGTGACGAGCGTCAGTTTTTTCCGGGGACGGGATCGCGCAAGCTCGAAGGCAAAACGCTGGATGCGTTCGACACCGGAGCGCGTGAATATGGATACGTCGAGGCCGACTTCCTCGGGCAGGCCAACATGGACCCGGCCTCCAGCACCGGCATATTCACCCTCGGAATTCTCCCGGACAATAACCCAGTCCAGATCGTCCGCCGTAACATCGGCAAGCGGCCCTTTTATGCCTGGAAGAAGGCGGGCAGGGCGGACATTGGCGTATTGATCAAGGGTCTGGCAGATCTTGAGTCTCAAGCCCCAGAGTGTGATGTGATCCGGAATGTCCGGGTCACCGGCCGAACCGAACAGGATCGCGTCAAAACGGCGCAGGGTATCGACCCCATCCTCCGGCATCATCTCGCCATGCTTTCGATAATAGTTGCCGCCCCAGGGGAAATGCTCGAAATCCAGCTTGAATCCGGCATTGCCGGACGCAAGGGCTTCGAGAACCTCAACACCGGCATCAATTACTTCCGGCCCAATGCCATCACCGGGGACGGCTGCAATTTTGTATTTTTTCATGGTAGTTATTGTTGCGGCCTGTAACTGGCCGTCCTCCCTGGGGTGTATCTGGATTGTGTTCAAAAGCCCCCCAAAGTATAACGTCCGCAAGGCCGTGCATCGGCCTGCCTTTTCACATGCTGGAGCACTGTCGCGAAATGACGGACTTCGCCACTGCACGCCACAACATGGTCGAGAGCCAGATCCGGACCAATAAGGTCACTGACCCGGCGATCATTGATGCTTTTGAAAGCGTTCCAAGGGAACTGTTCGTCCCCAACAACTTGATGGGCGTCGCCTATGTCGACGAGGACCTGAACCTTGGCAATGGCCGGATTCTGATGGAGCCGATGGTTTTCGCCCGGTTGCTTCAGGTCGCCTTGCCGGATGCCTCGGACGAGGTGCTGGATGTCGCCTGTGGCTGTGGTTATTCGACGGCAATCCTGTCACGCTTGGCCGGTACGGTTTACGGCATAGAGCAGGACGAGCAGTTTGTTGGCGGCGCCAATGAACGGCTAGGGGCCCTTGATGTCGACAATGCGGCAATTGTGGCGGGAGATCCGCTCGTCGGCTACATTAAGAAAGCACCCTATAGCCTTATTGTTATTGGCGGCGGGGTTGAGCGCATACCGGAATCGCTCATTGATCAACTTGCGGATGGCGGACGGCTGGTCACGGTACTATATGAGAACGGTGCGCGGCAGGGTAACGCCGTGCTCGTTGAGAAATTCGGGACGACGGTTTCCAAGCGGATAGTGTTCGATGCTTCCGTGCCGTTGCTTCCAGAATTCCGGAATGAGGCGAAGTTCGTTTTTTAGGTGCTCAAAATTTGCTTTTATTAAAGCGGAAAGATCTCGGATGACACGGGTGACTGGTATGAAAAAACTACATCGCACGGCCGCGATGCTGACAGTGTCAGCTTGCATTCTCGGCGTTTATGCTCCGCCAACTACTGCCGAAACTCTTTCAGAAGTTCTTGCCTATACCTATCGGACCAATCCGACATTGAATGCGGCCCGGGCAAACCTGCGCGTCGTCGATGAAGGCGTCCCGCGCGCCAAGGGCGGATGGCTGCCGACGGTCTCTTCGACATTGTCGGTCGGATATTACAACGCCGATGTCGATACCAACGTCTCGTCCAGTGATGGCAGCTCGACACCGAAGAGTGCCATTCTCAGCGTAACACAGCCGCTGTATCGCGGCGGGCGAACGGTAGCGGACGTCAATTCGGCCGAATACAGTGTGCAGCAAGAGCGCGCAAACATGTTCGATACGGAACAGAACACGCTGCTCAATGCGCTGACGGTTTATATGAATGTCATTCGGGATCAGTCGGTTCTCGAATTGCAGAAAAAGAACAGGGCGCGCCTTGAAACTCAACTCCAGGCCACCCGAGATCGTTTCGAAGTCGGTGAAGTAACGCGTACCGATGTGGCTCAGTCTGAAGCCAGAGTGGCGATTGCCGAAGCGGACCTGATCCAGGCTGAAGGAAATCTGATCAGCTCTCGAGTCGCTTACGAACGCATTGTCGGTACTGTTCCGTCAGAGCTGGAATCGCCAGACATCGATGCTTCCCTGCCTGAAAGCCGTGAAGAGGCAGTCGAGCAGTCGGTGATCAATAATTTTACCCTGATTGCAGCCAAGTTTGATGAGCTGCGCCTCAGCGAAACGGTTGATCTGGTTTTTGGTGAATTGTTACCGAGTGTGAATCTTGTCGGTTCGGCCGAATATGCCGAGGATAGCGGATTTAACGACGATAAAACCACCGAGCTAACCGTTACGGCCCAGGTCATCATTCCCATCTATCAGAAGGGACAGGTCTCCGCGCGTGTTCGGGCCGCAAAGGAAAACGCGAACAGATCAAGGATCGTTGTCGAGTCGATTCGCCGCGATACAGTCGACCTGGCTGCGCGGGCCTATGAGGCCTGGCAGACCTCGGTAGCGCAAATTTCGGCTCTTGAGGCCAGCGTTGATGCCGCTGAGATCGCGCTCGACGGTGTTGAGCAGGAAGCTGCCGTTGGCGCGCGTACCGTACTCAATGTTCTCGATGCGGAGCAGGAACTTCTCGATTCGCAGGTTAGCCTGGTCAGCGCAAACCGGGACGAAGTGGTGGCTGCGTATACACTTCTACTCGCGATGGGGAAACTTACGGCAGCGGATCTTGAGCTTGATGTCGAGTTCTATGATTACGACAAGCACTACCGTGACACCATTGATCGGGTATGGGGAACGGACGTGTCGGGGAAACTGCCCTGACCGTCCGGAACTACTGTCCGGACGACAGGCTGGCGTTTCATAAACTTGTAGGATACCCTTTAAGCCTCTTGATTCCTTGTGGGTTTGAGTCTGGATGAGTGATACGGCGCAAGAACCGTCGATGGAGGAAATCCTCGCCTCGATTAGGCGAATCATTTCCGAAGACGGTGAGGAGGGCGAGGAAGCCCCACCCCCCGAAGAAGCTGCCGAGCCAGAGCCGACTCCGGAACCGGAGCCCGAGCCTGAACCGGAGCTCGAAGCTGAGCCTGAACCGGAGCCCGAGCCTGAGCCTGAGCTAGAGCCGGATCCCGAACCGGAACCGGAAGAAGAGCCTGATTTCGAGGAAGAGGAAGACGTCCTCGACCTGACGGATATGGAGGAAGAACAGCCTGAACCGCTGTTCGAGGAACAAAAGTTCACGGAAGATGAGCCGGAGCCTGCTCCAGCACCGCCTCCGCCACCTCCACCACCGCCGTTGCAGCAGCCAGAACAAGCGCCGCCGCAATCGAGCGAGGGGCTGGTTTCTCCACCTCAGGCCGCCGAAACTGTCGATGCGTTCAGCCGCTTGAATGAAAAGCTGAACGAGGATTATCACGAGTTGCCGATCGGTAACGGGGCGATCACGCTTGAACGTCTGACGCGGGAATTGATGCGTCCTATGCTCAAGGAATGGCTGGATCAGCACCTG
>NZ_CAXBDC010000086.1:0-20084 GCF_963974195.1 uncultured Nisaea sp. | reverse complement strand
TGAAGGATGTGGAGGATGCGCAGACCGCGATGGTCACGGCGGCGAAGGATCTCTCCGATCGCGGCGAGCTCGTGATCGGCGGCTCCGGCGGCGACGATCAGCTGGTGTACTGACCGGACGGCAGACGCATGTGATGACATGGCGTTTGATTTAGAGCATTTCCGGGAACAGTTGCTTGCCCGGCGCGTTGAGCTGCAAGCGGTGATGGATTCGGCTTCGGACTCGGCCAAACCTGTCGAGTTGGATCAAACCCGGGTTGGACGCCTTTCTCGTATGGATGCATTGCAGGGACAGGCCATGGCCAAGGAAACGGAACGGCGGCGCGGGGTGGAACTGCAACGCATTGCTTCCGCGCTTGCCCGGATCGAGGACGAGGATTTCGGTTACTGCGTTACCTGTGGTGAAGAAATTCCGCTGAAACGTCTGGAACTCGATCCTGCCGTTACCACCTGCATTGCATGCGCCAGCAAATGATCCGGCTTGCGGCGCGGACGCGCCGTTGGCACTCTCCGCCCCCATGAACGATATGAGCACGAGCGGAGACGGATTTCTCCGCGATATCTGGTATTTTGCCGTACCGTCATCCGCGTTGAAACCGGGTGAGGTCATGGCCAAGACGCTGCTTGGCGAGCCGGTGGTCCTGGCCCGCCAGGCGGACGGCAAACCCTATGCCTTGCGGGATATCTGCCCGCACCGGGGCATCCCTCTTTCCGACGGCCGGATGGTCGGCGATGAGGTGGAATGCTGTTATCACGGCTGGCGGTTCAATTGCGAGGGGACCTGCACGCTGATCCCCTCGATCACCACGGAGCAGGATTTCGATTCGACCCGGATCAAGGTGCGCAATTACCCGCTGATCGAGCGGCATGGCGGCCTCTGGATCTTCATGGGCCGGCCTGACGCGAAGAATACCACTGCCGGATTGCCTGCCCCCGGCCTGCCGGAGATACCGGATTTCGCGGACAAGCCGAACATTTCCGTCAGCATGGATTTTCCCTGCCATATCGATCATGCGGTGATCGGCCTGATGGACCCGGCGCATGGGCCTTACGTGCACAAGAGCATCTTCTGGCGCGACGAGAAGAGCATGCATGACAAGGCCAAGGATTTCGGCCCGTCTCCCTTCGGCTTCGCCATGAAACGGCATCCGCCGTCGAAGAATGCGGCCGCCTACAAGATTCTCGGCGGCGGTATCTTCACCGAGATCCGGTTTCGCCTGCCGGGTGTGCGGGTCGAGCATATCGAGGCGGGACGTTATCACCTCTGCAACCTGACCTGTGTGACGCCGATCGGCCCGATGCAGACCGAAGTGCATCACATGGTCTACTGGACCATGCCCTGGCTGACCCCGCTGAAGCCGCTGCTTGTGCCCTTCGTGAAGCGCTTCCTTGGGCAGGACAGGGATGTGGTGGTGAAGCAGCAGCGTGGCCTCGCCTTCAACCCGCAGCTCATGCTGATCAACGATTCTGACATTCAGGCGAAATGGTATTTTCGCCTGAAGAAGTCATACGATGCCTGGCGAAAGGATGGTGGAGACTTCGATAATCCGGTGCGGGACACGGTCTTGCGCTGGAGGAGTTGACGCCTCCGCTCTAGCAGAGCAGCATGGCCGCCGTTTCTGCTTTCCCGGACGGAAAAAATGGCAAAGATCGAGACAATCGAAGCCCTGCGCGAAATCTACCGGCCCGCTGCCGGGCGTGCGGTTGAGAAAGAGCTGAGTGCGCTTGACCCGCATTGCAAGCGCTTCATCGAACTCTCCCCCTTCCTGCTGCTGGCGACGCACAACGCGGAGGGCGTGGTCGATATCACGCCGCGCGGTGACGAGCCCGGCTTCGTCGCGGTTCCGGACAGCAACACCATCATCATTCCGGACCGGCCGGGTAACAACCGGCTCGACTCCCTGACGAATATTCTCTCCGACCCGACATGCTCTGTGATCTTCCTGATCCCGGGCGTGGACGAGACCCTGCGCATCCGCGGCAGGGCCGAGATCCGCGACGACGCAGATCTGCTTGCCGAATTCGAAGTGAAGAAGCGGCTTCCGGCCACCGTGCTGAAGATCACGGTCGATCTTGCCTTCCTGCATTGCGCCAAGGCGCTGATGCGTTCCCGGCTCTGGGATCCCGAAGCCCAGATCGAACGCTCGACACTGCCGACTCTCGGAAAGATGATCATGGATCAGCTCGGCCTTAAGGACGACGGGGAAAGCCAGGAGCAGATGGTCAAGCGTTACAAGGAAGCGCTGTATTAAATCCGAGCTTCACTCGTCATCCCCACGTACGTGGGGACCTAGGGAAGGCGTGCATTACTCTATGATCGCTGGGTTCCCGCGTGCGCGGGAATGACGGTTGATGATGGGGCGGACATTACCCCGCAACGCCTTCCAGCGCCGGTTTTTCCATCTGAAACAACCTCGCCAGTTCGTCCATCATGGCGCGGACACGGGGCAGGGTGCGCAGGTCGCGGTGTACCAGCATCCACTGGTCGGCGATCACGTCTTCCAGAACCGGCGTGGCGCGGACCAGGTTGGGGTCCGCATCGCCGATGAAGCAGGGCAGAACCGTGACCCCGGCACCGGCGCTCACTGCGAGATGCAGGCTGTTGCCGTTATTGGCACGCACGACTGGGCTGCGATTACCGAGCGTTTGCCGTATCCAGGCTTGCCCCGGCATATAATGATGCTCCTCGTCGAAGCCGATCCAGGGCAGGTAGGCGAGAGAGCTGTTCAACTCATCTGCGTCCCTCCCGGCTCCGCCTATCTGGCCGACCAGCTGCGGAGTGCCATAGACGGCATAATGGAACCGGCCGATCCGCCGGGTGACCAGGTCCGCTGCATCCGGCACCACTTCACGGATCGAGATATCCGCCTCCCGCCGGGACAGGTTGGCCATCATATGCGTGACATGCAGCTCAATCTCGATTTCCGGCAGCCTGTCGCGCAGTTTGACGAGGTGTTGGGTCAGGAATTGCATCATGTGTTCGCCGACCGAGACCCGGACCGTGCCGCGCGCCGTGTCCGACAGGCCGAGACTGCGGCGCTCGATGGCCTGTGCGGCATCATCCATCGCCTGTACGTCGGCCAGCAGCTGTTCGGCGGCGGGGGTCAGCACATAGCCATCCGGCAGCCTGTCGAACAGGCGGGCGCCGATGGCATCCTCCAGCGACTTCACGCGCCGGGCCACGGTCGGGTGGCTCACATTGAGCGCCTTCGCGGCCGCCGTCAGGCTCCGTTCGCGCGCAAGGGTGAGAAACACCCGGTAATCGTCCCAATCGGTCAGCATGGCGCTACCTTAATGCGAATGGGTCGCAAGGTGGCAGTACAAAATTGTTCGCTGCGATGCAAAATTTGTCCAAACCCGGAATATTATCTTTCGGATATTCTGGTCGCGATTGGGATAAGGGCCAGCCGGTCCCGGCCGTCGAGGGGAAGACACGATGCATTTCGAAACCAGACTATGGCAGTTCACCGAAGGGGTTCGCGGCCGGATTAGCTGGGCGATCCTGATCGGATTGCTCGGTGTCAGCCTTGGTGTCGCCCGGCTCGGCCTGCTGGGCTGGTTGATCGGCCGGATCTTCTCCGGCGATAGCCTGGAAGATCTCTGGCCCTCCATTGCCGGGATCGCGCTGGTGATGATTGCCCGCGGCTGGGTCGAGCAATGGCGCAACATGGTGGCGCACGAGACGGCGGCCAAGGTGCAGGTCAGCCTGCGCCGGAAGGTCTATGACAAGCTGGCGAGCCTCGGTCCGGCCTATGTCGGCCGGGAGCGCTCCGGTGCCATCACACTGGCCCTGACCGATGCCGTGGACCGGCTGGAAGTCTATTTCGGCCAGTATCTGCCGCAGCTCGCGGTCTCCCTGCTGGCACCGCTGCTGATCTTCGCTTTCGTTGCCTGGATCGACCTGCCGGTGGCACTGGTCATGCTGGTCTTCGCACTGCTCGCGGTGTTCGCACCGGCGCTCTGGCACAGCTCGAACGAGCGCAGC
Organism: uncultured Nisaea sp.; assembly: GCF_963974195.1. NCBI lineage: Bacteria > Pseudomonadati > Pseudomonadota > Alphaproteobacteria > Rhodospirillales > Thalassobaculaceae > Nisaea > uncultured Nisaea sp. The sequence continues at coordinate 16,100 of NZ_CAXBDC010000086.1, read as the reverse complement.
GCCCGCCGCCGTCAGGAGGCTTATTCCTCCTTCGCCGCCGAGTTTCTGGATTCCCTGCAAGGCCTCGCCACGCTGAAGGCTTTCGGGCAGAGCAAGGCGCGTGGCGATACGCTTGAGGTGAAGGCGCGGGAAGTGTTCCGCAGCACCATGTGGGTGTTGAGTGGTAACGTGCTGGCCCGCGGCATCACCGACAGCTCCATCGCCTGCGGTGCCGCCGCCGCGCTCGGGCTCGGTGCGTACCGGGTGACGGAGGGACAGTTGGAGCTGACCTCCCTGCTTGTCATCATGATGCTCGGCGTCGAAGTGTTCCGGCCGATGCGCGAGCTGCGCAATGTGCTGCATGAAGGCATGGTCGGGCTGTCCGCCGCCAAGGGCATCTATCGGGTGCTGGACGGCAAGCCGGATGTGGAAGACGCGGCGGCAACCGGTACGGCGCCGCTTGAGGCTTCGATCACCTTCGAAGATGTCGGCTTCCATTATCCGGGCGCGCCGCGCACCGTGCATGACGGGCTGAGCTTCGCGGTAAAGCCGGGCGAGCGGATCGGTCTCGTCGGCCCAAGCGGTTGCGGTAAGAGCTCCGTCGTCCGTCTGCTGCTGCGCTTCTTCGATCCAATCGAGGGCCGCATCCTGCTGGGCGGCAAATCGCTGGATGCGCTGTCATTCGAGCAGATCCGCTCCATGATCTCGGTGGTCAATCAGGACACCTTCCTGTTCCACGGCACGGTGGAGGAAAATATCCGCATGGGCCGGCCCGAGGCGGATCACGCCTCCGTGGTCTCCGCCGCCCGCGCCGCCAATATTCATGATTTCATCGAAGGCCTGCCCGAGGGCTATGGCACGGTGATCGGTGAACGCGGGATCAAGCTCTCCGGCGGTCAGCGTCAGCGCATGGCGATTGCTCGTGCCCTGCTGCGCGACACCCCGATCCTGATCCTCGACGAGGCGTTGTCGGCGGTGGATGCGGAGAACGAAGCGGTTATCCAGGACGCGCTTAACCGATTGATGAAGGGGCGGACCACGCTGGTTCTGGCGCACCGGCTTTCCAGTGTCATCGATTGCGACCGCATTCTGGTGCTGAACGAGGGCAAGGTGGCCGAGGAGGGCCCCCACGGAGCTTTGATGAAAGCGGGCGGGCTCTATGCCGGGCTGATGGCCGAGCAGGCCCGCGAGGCGGAGGCTGCTGAAGCGGCGGAGCCGGTGGTGCGGGATGCGGCGGCGAAACCGGCGGCGGAAAGCCTTGCCGACGTTCCCGGCGGCGCCATGCAGGCGCCGACCGAAGGCATTATCAAGGCTGAGGGACTAACCTGGACGCAGGTTGTCACCGAGCTGATGAAAGTCATCATGCCGTGGAAGGGCAAGCTGGTTCTTACCTTCCTTTTCGGCGTGCTCCGGGTGCTCGGCTTTATCGGCGTCGGCGTGCTCAGCGCCTTTGTTGTGCTGGCCCTGAAGAACGGCACGGACTTTACGCCCTATCTCTGGGGGCTGGCGGTGGTGGCACCGCTGTCCGGTGTGCTGCACTGGCTGGAATCCTGGCTCGCCCATGACATGGCCTTCCGGCTGCTGGCCGAAATGCGGATCGATACCTTCCGCAAGCTGGACGCGCTGGCTCCGGCCTATCTGGTCCGGCGGCGGACCGGCGATCTGATGACGCTGGTCACCCATGATATCGAGCTGGTGGAGTATTTCTTCGCCCACACGGTGGCGCCGGCCTTTGTCGCTATTCTGGTGCCGGCCGGCGTGCTGGTCTGGCTCGGCATGGAAAACCCGGTGCTGGCGCTTACACTTCTGCCGTTCCTCGTTGCCGTCGGTCTTAGCCCGTTCCTGATGCGGGGGCGTGTCGATACACTCGGCTCCGAAGCCCGGGAGGCGTCCGGTGAGCTTGGCGCCTTCGCGGTGGACAGCGTTCAGGGGCTCGGCGAGATCGTCGCCTTCCAGCAGGAAGGGCCACGCGGGGACAAGCTGGACGCACTCGGTCAGCGGCATATCGATCTGCGCCTGCCGTTCTTCCGGGAGCTGACGGCGCAGCAGAGCCTGCTTGAAGCCCTGACCGGTCTTGGCGGTCTGGCGGTGGTTGTCGCCGGAGCCTGGCTGACGGCGGCGGGGGTAATCCAGGCGGGTGTTCTGCCGCTGCTCACCATCCTTGCCATGGCGGCCTTCCTGCCGGTCTCCGAGATCGCCCAGATCGGCAGGCAGCTCGCCGATACTCTGGGATCGACCCGGCGCGTCTATGCCCTGAGCAACGAGCCTGTGCCGGTAACGGACGGGCCGGGCGCTCCGGCCCGTTCCGGAGCGGTTTCAATCACATTGGAAGATGTCGACTTCCGCTATCCGGGGCAGAGCCGCCGGGCCATCCGGGACTTCAGTCTGAAAATCCCGGCGGGCAAGACGGTGGCGCTGGTCGGCACGTCCGGCGCGGGCAAGACGACGCTGGCCCAGATGCTGATGCGGTTCTGGGATCCGGATTCCGGCCGGGTGCTGATGGATGGCACGGATCTGAAAGACTACAGGCTGGACGATCTGCGCGGCCGGATCGCTCTCGTTGCCCAGGACACCTATCTGTTCAACGACACGCTCCGCGCCAACATCATGCTGGCCCGCCCCGACGCCAGTGAAGCGGATCTGGAGGCGGCGGTGCGTCATGCCTCGCTCGGCGATCTGGTGGAGATGCTGCCGGACGGGCTGGATACCAAGGTCGGCGAACGCGGGACCAGCCTTTCCGGCGGTCAGCGCCAGCGTGTCGCCATCGCCCGCGCTTTCCTGAAGGATGCCCCGGTGCTGATCCTGGACGAAGCGACCTCGCATCTCGATGCGGTGAACGAGCGGGCAGTGCGCGCGGCATTGGACCGGTTGCAGAGCGATCGTACCACCATCGTCATCGCCCACCGGCTCTCGACCATCCGCAGCGCGGATATGATTGCGGTGTTGAGCGAGGGCACGCTGGTTGAAACAGGCAGCCATGAGGAGCTGGTGGCGAAGGGCGGACTCTACGCCCAGCTCGTCTCTCACCAGCTCGCCTCGGCGGTGGCGGCGGAATAGGTAAACAGAAAAATATTTCCCGGCCCCCGATCCGGGACCTTGGAGCCGTAAAGCTCCTTCGAAAGGTCCCGGATCAAGTCCGGGAAAACGTATCTTTATCTATCTCTATTCCAGTGTTTCCAGCAGGCGGAACCACATTTTTGCGCGCGGCTCGAGGGAGGAGAAATAGATCTTCTCTTCCAGCGTATGCGCGCCTTCGCCGTCGGCGCCGAGGCCGTCGAGGGTGGGCACGCCGAGGGCGGCCGTGAAGTTGCCGTCGCTGCCGCCGCCGGTCGTGGTGGTGGCTTCAAGCTCCAGCCCGAACTCGGCCGCACAGGCTTTCGCATGCTCGAACAGTTTCATGCTGGCGTCGGTGGCTTCGAAGGGCGGGCGGTTCATGCCGCCGGTAACCTCGACGGTGACATCCGGGTTCTGGGCCTTGAGGCCGAGGATCTTTGCCGTGAGTTCCTCGCCGTCTTCCTGGGTCAGGACCCGCAGGTCGATTTCAGCGACCACGTCGCGCGCGACCACATTGACGGCGGTGCCGCCGCTGATCATGCCGACATTGGTGGTCACGCCGCGTTCGTAATCCACCAGCGCGTCGATTGCCTTGATCTGGTTGGCAAGCTCGCTGACGGCGCTGCGGCCATCTTCATGCTTGGCGCCGGCATGGGCCGGACGGCCGGTGATCTTCATCACGAAGCGGCCGACGCCCTTGCGGGAGACCACGACCTTGCCGCCATCGCGGGCCGGCTCGGTGACCAGCACGTATTTCGCCTTGCGGGCTTCTTCCTCGATGATTTCCTGGGAGATCGGGCTGCCGACTTCTTCCTCGGACACATAGAGGAAGGTCACGGGCAGTTTGGTCTCGCGGCCGAGGCGCTGCAGGTGCCGGTAGGCGTAGTAGGGCAGGTAGGCGCCCGCCTTCATGTCATAGATGCCAGGACCGTAGACCACATCGCCTTCGCGGCGGATCTTCAAGGCGTCGTCCTTCACGCCGATCGGGTGCACCGTGTCGATATGGCTGAGCACGAGGATGCCCTTTTCGCCGGTCGCGTTTTCGGTCCTGGCCCGGATGATGTCGCCGAAACCGTCCCGTCCCGGTGTCCGCTCGATGGCGAGGCCGAGACCTTCATAGAGGCCTTCGACTTTTGTCGCGACCTTGTTGACCGCGTCCTTGTCGGTGGTCGGGCTTTCCGCCTCGACCCAGTCAAGAATGCCTTCGAGGATTTCTTCGGGTTCGATCTTCGGGGTGTTCGATTGCTGGGTGGAGTCCGGGCTCATCTGTGCACGGCCTTTCGTGGCTGGTTGGGCGTGATTATTCTGGTTTAAGTGCTGTATCTTCCGGCGGAAGGCGCCGGAACGTGACGGGATCCTTGAACCCTCTTATAGCGCGGCGGTCTTCTTCCAACCATTTCGATTTGAGAATTTCCGCCGCCGCCAGATCGCCAGCGATGGTCTCGCTGATGACGATCTCGCCCGGACCGGCCTCGCCCTGCAGGCGGGCGGCCATGTTGACCGTACCGCCGAAATAATCGAGTCGTCCGTTCAGGGTGACGGCAATGCTGGGGCCGGCATGCAGGCCGAGTTTCAGGCCGATGGGGTTTTCGTGATGGTCCCGGTTGAACGCGAGCACATGCTCCCGGATCGCAAGCGCCGCCCGGACGCCGGATTCGGGTTCGGTGAAGGCGGCCATCACTGCGTCACCGATGGTTTTCACCACGCCGCCGTCATGCTCGCGGACGATACGGGTGAGGAAATCGAAATGCTCGCGGACAAGGCCGTAGGCCGGAGCATCGCCGATTTTCTCGTACAGCGCGGTGGAGCCGCTGAGATCCGTGAACATCAGGGTGATATGGGCAATGCCGACCTCATCCCCGCCGCGCAACACATCCTCGGCGAAGAGATGACGGAACGCCTGCAACGTGGTGACCCTGTGCGCGGTCAGGGCGTCTTCCGCCCAGTCCCGCGCCTCGATGATGACGACGCGGGGACGGTCCGTCCGGTTGAGCAGCATGACACTGCCCGGGGCAACATCCGACGGCTCCCCCGTGATCTCGTCTTCGCGGATGGAGAGGGCCGGAAAGCTGCCATCGGAATAATCCAGAATGCATTCCGGTCCCGGCTCCAGAGTGCGAATCCGGTAGGAGCCGGGCACGAGCCCGACATCAATGACCTCCGTTCCGCCGGGCGCGACACGCAATTGCAACCGGACATGGGGCGTGGACATCGGCCCGAACAGGCAGAACTCCCCATGCACCACCTTGCGGATACCGGCGGCGGGCTGGAAGGTGAGCTCGACATTGCGGGCGAAATCGCGGTCATAGCTGATATTGCAGGAGGTGCAATGCGCCCCCTGCGGCAGCTCGTCGAGCGAGCTTTCCGACAGCTTGGCGCCCTTGCAGCGCGGGCAGAGCAGATCCCAGCGGCTTTCCAGCAGCCCGCTTTTTACTGCTTCCAGACACAGCTCGATGACATGCCGTTCGTCCGCTTCCCATTGCCGCGCGAGACGCAGGGGCCGGATATGCATCAGGTCGATTTCCTGTGCCGAAAGCAGCCAGTCCGCGAGCCTGCGGCCGAGACCGTGACTATAGCGCGAAGCGTCGAGCCGGATCATCGCTGTGTCCAGGCGTTGATTATGAGCTGTGTCCAGCTCAGTCGGCTCGGTTGGATAAGGCGTCTCGGTTTGTTTTTTAGCCCACTCTTCAACCCAGTCGGAGACGCGGTCGAAATTTCGTTCGGTCACCGGAAAGATGACCTTGCGGGCAAGGATGCTGCCGATCAGGTTTCGTGGCTCGATATCGGTGCGGTAATGCACAATGCACCCTTCGCCGTTCGGGGCGTCCTCGAAGCGTACATGGACATTGAGCTGTTTCAGTGGGCCCTTGAGGAAAAGGCGGCGGTGTCTGAACCAGTTGCCCGCCGACCATTCCTGCGGAATGTCCTCCCAGTGCAGGGTGACGAAACCGATCTTGGCCATCGCGAAAAAGCGGACGCTGCCATCCGCCTGAAGCTCTTCCCGGATATCATGCTTCGGCAGCCCGACGGCTTCGTTGTAGCGCCGTGTGTCTGCCAGCGCTTCCCAGACCTGGGCCCGGGAAGCCTCGAAATGACGGACATATTCGCGCGACAACAGCGTGCTCACGATGTGTTGCCCCCATCCGTCTTCCGGGAGGCCAGGAATTCCTCGCCGAGCGGGACATAAAAGGCGGCCGCGAAACCGGCCAGCTCCCGCGCGGGGATATTGAAGGGCGGTTTTACACCGCCGCGGAAATGCGTGCGCACCAGATGCTGCCAGGTCTCGATCCGGGGTTTCCCCTCCCGGTCGCAAACGTGGTCGAACCAGCGCTTGCCGACAGCGACATGGGTGATCTCGTCATCGAAGATGGTTTGCAGGATGGTGGAACTTGCCTCATCCCCGACGTCGCGCATCTTGGTGATCATCGCCGGGGTGACGTCGAGGCCGCGCGCTTCCAGCACCAGCGGCACGATGGAAAGCCGGGCCAGCAGATCATGCGCGGTTTTCGTCGCCGCACCCCAGAGCCCGTCATGGGCGTTCAGCGCGCCATAATGGGAGCCGAGCTCTTCCAGCCGGTCGGCGATCAGCAGGAAATGCTTCGACTCGTCATCCGCGACCTTCATCCAGTCGATATAGAAATCTTCCGGGAGATCGTGGCGGGTATAGCGGGCGATGATATCCCAGGAGAGATCGATGGCATTCAGCTCGATATGACCCAATGCGTGCAGCAGCGCGATCCGGCCTGCCGGGGCAGCCGTGATCTTGCGCTTCGGCACCTCGCGCGGTGGCCGAAGGGCGGGCAAGGCGGGGCGTGCCGGGCGATCCGGCGGCGCTGCTGTGCCTATATTGCTGATGCTGCCATCTTTCCAGGCCGCCACCACGGCGCGGCCGAGTGTTGCCTTCTGCCTTGTGTCGCCGGTTTCAAGCACGGCGACGGCGGCTTCGGCCAAACTGTGGAACTGTTTCTCGCGGGACATACCGGTCCGGTCACTTTCACCATCCATTTCGAAACTTGTACGCGCCCCATGCCCGATTGGTCCACTTTTGGCGGCATTGCAGGCAGGCGGGGCGGAGGCCTATAACCGGATCTTGATTGCGGAGCGATGACCATGACAGCGAATACCCTGTTTTCAGAGCGCGGCGGCAAGGCGGAGCTTGAGGAAGGCTCGACCTTTCAGCCGAAATTCGACGCGGACGGCCTGATCCCCTGTATCACCCAGCATGCGGAGACCGGCGAGGTGCTGATGTTCGCCTTCATGAACCGGGAAGCGCTGACGAAAACGCTGGAGCTGGGTGAGGCGGTCTACTGGAGCCGGTCCCGGTCCGAGATCTGGCACAAGGGCGCGACGAGCGGGCATGTGCAGAAACTGGTTGAGCTTCGGGTCGATTGCGATCAGGACGTGGTGCTGCTGCGGGTGCTTTCGGGGCCGGCCTGCCATGTCGGCTATGACAGCTGCTTCTTCCGGGCCGCCCGGATCGAGGATGGCAAGGCCGTGCTCGATGTGATCAAGGACGGCAAGGCCTACGACCCGGAAGCCGTCTATGGAAAGAAGTCCTAGGCCGATGGCGGAGATCGAAATCCTCCTGCCCGCGATAGAGGCCGCCGATACGGTGCTGGAAACGGAAGCGGGGCGGTTTCATATCGCCGGTCAGCACATTCCGGAGAAACGCGTGATGGCGGACCCGGCAGTCCTGCGCGATCTGGTGCAGGCAGCGCGGGCGGCGGCGAAGAATGCACATGTGCCCTATTCGCATTTCCATGTCGGTGCCGCCGTCATCATGGCGGACGATCCGTCGGGGGCGGTCATCACCGGCGCGAATATCGAGAATGCCTCCTACGGCGCCACGATCTGCGGTGAACGTAACGCGCTGCATGCCGCCGCCGCGAAAGGATTTCGCCGGATCAAATTCATCGCCCTCTCTACCGCTGACAGCCTCGACGGCCCGCTGCAGGAGCGTTCCCCCTGCGGCATTTGCCGGCAGGTGATGCGGGAATTCATCGACCGGGAGGAGGCGCAGGACACCGCGCTGATCCTGGTGGATACGGGCGATGCGGATTTCACCGCCGACATTCTCGATATAGACCGGCTGCTACCCTACGGATTCCGGCTTTAGGCTCATGCGGCCGCGATCACTTCGATCTCGATGAGCCAGTCCGGCTCGAGTGTTTCCACCACGATTGCCGTGGTCGGAATGCGCCGTCCGCCAAGGGCGGAGAGCCGGGCATCGCGATTGGCTTCCGCATAGCTGCCGTCCCGCATGTAGCTGGTCAGACGCACGATGTTGTCGACCCCCATATCGGCTTCGGCCAGGATCCGGCGGAGATTGTCCCAGACCAGAGCAAGCTGTTCCTCAAGAGTGGCTGGAGCCGAGTGATCCGGAGCCAGTCCCATTGTACCGGAGACGAATAACAGCTTCTCGAAACCGGTGAGCAGAATGCCGTGTGCGTAATCCTTTGCCGGATAGATCCCGGTGGATGGATTTATCAGTGATGTTTTCATTCTCTGTCCTCCTTTGATGTAATCCTGCTATTGCGGAAAACTGTTCTGCAAAAGAAGGGTTTGATCGAATGGAAGAAGAAAAAGAGGATTTTCGAAAGAAGGATATTCGCTATAGCGACCTGGATGATTTTGACAGAACGATCTTAAGCGCGCTGACCGAGGATGCGCGTCTGACCTATGCCGATATCGGCAAGAGCGTCGGGTTGTCCGCGCCTGCCGTCTTCGAGCGCGTAAAGAGGCTCCGCGCGCAGGGCGTTATTGCCGGCACGTCCGCACGGCTTGATGGCGCGGCTGTTGGCAAACCCTTTCTGGCCTTCGTGCATGTCGATGCGGATGGCTGGGGAAAAAGCCAGCGGATGCTCCGCTTGCGGAAATTCCCCGAGGTGGAGGAGATGCATTCGGTTGCGGGAGATACGTGCGTTATCCTCAAGGTACGGACGGCAAGCGCTCAGGCCATGGAGGAATTTCTGTCCCAGCTCTATGTGCTGCCGGGGGTGCGCGGAACCCGGAGCTTTGTCGTGCTGTCGACCTATCTGGAACGTCCGGTGCAGGCAGAGGTGACCGAAACATGGCCCGACATCCCGATGCCGCCTGAGTGAGCTGTGCGCTGCTGAAAGTAACGAAGGGGGAAAGCGATGACGGGAACGGATGGGCGTTCGGTGATTATTCTGGAGGCGGGTGAGGGCCGGCGCTACGAGATGGGGAATATCGGCGCCGTCTTCAAAGCCGATTGCGGTGAGACGGCAGACCGTTACTCGATCTCCGAATGGTGGCTGGAGCCGCACACCTCCGGCCCTGGCGCCCATGTGCATGACGATGGCGATGACGTGTTTTTCGTCATTGAAGGCACAATGAGCTTTCTTGTCGACGATGCGTGGCGAGATGTGGAGCGGGGCGGTTTCGTCCTGGTTCCGTCAGGGATCCGGCACGATTTCGAGAACCGTAGCGCGGCCCGCGCGGGCCTGCTCAATTTCTCTATCCCCGGCGCGTTCGAGGGGTACATGCCAAGCATCGTCGAGTGGTTTCGAGAGCATCCGCCCCATCGTGTGAGCTGGGAAAGCTGAGAACCCGCTTATAGAAATAGTTCCGGCAGGCGTTTTACGGCGCTGCACCCGCTGGCGGCTGAAATCCATGCCTGGCTTGGAAGCGGGCCAGCTCGTTTCGTGTCGGACTATGGCCGCAATAGGTCTTCACATAGGCCGGTATCCGCTCCATGCGGAGGGCGAGCGGCTCCTCGACCTGCATCGAGATATAGCCGATCTGGACGAGATAGATGGTCCGGGCGCGGACATCCGCCTCGCCCGGGTCGAAGCCGAAGCGTTCGAAGACCGAGCGGATCGCGGCAAGCCTGACCTCATCCGCGGCGGCGACACGGGCCATCACCGCGCTGGATTGGTGGGCCCAGCCCCGGATGGCGAAATCGAAGCGGGATTCAAACCGGTCCTCGTCGAAAAAGACGCCGATCACGTTCAGCGTCGCCTCGGCCACACTGTCGGCATATTCCTCGCATGCCGAGACGATCCCGCCGGTATTCTTCTCCTCCCATTCTTCGAGAAGGGCGGCGAGGATGGCCGCACGGTCCCGGAAGAACCAATAGAAGCTGGTGCGTGACAGGTTCAGCCGGGTGGCCAGTGGCTGGATCTTCACGGCATCGATACCGTTCTCCAGGAAGGCCGCTTTGGCCGCGTCGAGCCAGATTTCCCGCGATCCGCGCCAGCCCGTATTTTTCGGCTCGTTGTCTTGAGAGGTTTCAATTTTCATGGTGAGAGTTTAGCGGCAGGAAAGCACGGCTTCCAGTGAAATGGACAATGATGAACTTAAACTTGACATAAGTGAACATTTTGCCGGAGCATTCTGGAAACGCAGGAGGCCCGCATGTCCACCGATCCGCTTTTCCAGCCTTACACCCTGAAACATCTGACGCTGAAAAACCGGCTGATGATCACCTCGCATGAGCCGGCCTATCCCGAGGACGGAATGCCGAAGGACCGGTACCGGGCGTATCATGTGGAGCGGGCAAAGGCCGGTGTGGCGCTGACGATGACGGCGGGCTCGGCTTCGGTCTCGCGGGACAGCCCGCCGGTCTTCAACAACATTCTGGCTTGGAAGGACGAGGTCGTCGGCTGGATGCGGGCGATGACGGACGAGTGTCACGATCATGGCTGCGCGGTGATGATCCAGCTCACCCATCTCGGCCGTCGCACCCGCTGGGACAAGGCCGACTGGTTGCCGGTCGTCTCGGCCAGCCATGAGCGCGAGCCCTCGCATAAGGCCTTTCCGAAAAAGGTCGAGGACTGGGATGTCGCGCGGATCATCGAGGATTATGCCGACGCGGCCGAACGGATGCAGCAGGCCGGTGTCGACGGGATAGAGCTCGAGTCCTACGGCCATTTCATGGATCAGTTCTGGTCCCCGCTGACGAACACTCTCGACGGCCCGTATGGCGGCGATCTGGATAACCGGCTCCGCTTCACTTTCGACACGCTCCGGGCGATCCGCAAGAAAGTCGGTGACGACTTCATCGTGGGTATCCGGTACTCGGGCGACGAGTGTCTGCCGGGCGGGCTGACCAAAGATGACGGGATGGAGGTCTCACGCCGCCTGAAGGATAGCGGCCTAGTGGATTTCCTCAATGTCGTGCGGGGGCATATCGATACGGATGCGGGCCTGACGGATCTGATTCCTGTACAGGGCATGAAGAGCGCGCCGCATCTCGATTTCGCGGGCGAGATCCGGGCCGAGACGAAGTTTCCGACATTCCATGCCTCGAAAATTCAGGATGTCGCGACGGCGCGCCATGCCATCGCCAGCGGCAAGCTCGACATGGTCGGCATGACCCGCGCCCATATGGCCGACCCGCATATCGTCGCCAAGATCCTGCGCGGCGAGGAGGACCGTATCCGTCCATGCGTCGGAGCGAATTACTGCCTCGACCGGATCTATCAGGGCGGCATGGCGCTCTGCCTGCATAACCCGGCGACCGGGCGGGAGCTGGAACAGCCGCACGACATTCCGAAAGCGCAAGAAGTCCGCCGCATTGTCGTGATCGGTGCGGGGCCGGCCGGGCTGGAAGCCGCGCGTGTCGCGGCAGCCCGGGGGCATGAGGTGATCGTGCATGAAGCGGCGAACGATCCGGGCGGGCAGGTGCGCCTTACCGCGTTGACGCCACGCCGGCAGGAGATGATTTCGCTGATCGACTGGCGTTTCCAGGAATGCTCCCGGATGGGCGTGACCTTCCATTTCAACAGCTTCGCCGATGAGGAGACGGTGCGCGCCGAAAACCCGGATGTGGTGATCGTGGCGACCGGCGGGCTTCCCCATACGGAGGTACTGGGGGAGGGAAACGATCTGGCCGTGTCAGCATGGGATATCCTCTCCGGCGACGTTCAGCCGGGCCTGAATGTTCTGATCTATGACGATGCCGGTGACTATGCGGGGCTTCAGGCTGCCGAGAAAATCGCAGCGACCGGGGCGAAAACCGAGATCATGACGCGGGACCGGAGCTTCGCGTCCGAGGTCATGGCGATGTCTCTGACGCCGTCGATGCGGGAGCTGCAGAAGCAGGATGTGACCTTTACCGTGACCTGGCGGCTTGACGATGTCCGGCGCGAGGGTAACGGGCTACTAGCCACGGTCGGCAGCGATTATGGCGGGATCACGCGGGAACGGCAGGTGGATCAGGTTGTCATCAATCACGGCACCCGTCCTCTGGATGATCTCTATTTCGAGCTGCGTCCGAACTCCAGCAATCTGGGGGAGGTGGATTACGAAGCCCTCATTGATGGCCGGCCCCAGGATATTGTCCGGAATGAGGAGGGCGGGTATCAGCTCTTCCGCATTGGCGATGCCGTCGCGGCGCGGAACACGCACGCGGCGATCTATGATGCGCTGCGTCTTGTGAAGGTGCTGTAAGGCGGCTCTTACTGGAACAGGCCGAGCAGGGTCTGCGGGCGCTGGTTGGCGAGGCCAAGGGTCTGGACCGCGAGCTGTTCCTGCACCTGAAAGGCGGTCAGGCGCGCGCTTTCGCGGGCCATGTCCGCATCGACGATATTGCCGAGTCCTTCTTCCACCGCGTCGCGCTGGCTTTCCAGGAACTCGGTCTGCAGATTGAGCGCGCGCATGTCGGCTCCGAGCTGACCGAGAGCGACTCCGATCGTTTCCATCTCCGTTTCCCAGACGTCCAGAGCGTCGAGGGCATTTGCCGTCGTGCTGATATCCTCATTGTTGAGGCGGGCGTAGCTGACATCAAGGTGATGGCCGCGGACGGTCAGTGTGCCGCCATTGGCATTCGAGAGAACGTTGATGTTGTTCGGGGTGCCAATGGCAAGATTGAAGGCAATGGCATTCTCGACCACGACATTCTCACCGTTGAAACTCGAATTCTCGAGGATCTGGCGGAACTGCGCGATCATTTCTTCATAATCGTTCTGAAGAATTTGCTGCTGCTGATCGGTATTGGCCGGATTGGCTGCTTCGGTGATTTTCTTGCGGATGTCCGCCATCAGATCCGAGACAGCCGTCGCGCCGGCTATGCCGACCGTGGCGACGCCCTTGGCGTTGTTCAGTCCCTTTATGACGGCTTCGATCGCCCTGACTTCGGTCCTGATGCCCTGTGCGATGGCGAAGTTCGAGGCGTCCTCCACCGCGCCGGTTACACGCAGACCGGTAGAGACATGGTTCTGCACCATGTCTTTGGAGCGCTGGATGTACGACAGATTCCTGAGAGCCGTCATCGCGGGCGGATTTGTCAGCACCGAGTTCATGGTGCGTTAATAAGCAAGAGCTGTGCCGGAAAATATTTCCCGGATCAAAGTCGTTGAAAATTTGCGGGTTATAGAGCCTTCACCGCCTCCAGCACGGCCTCGGCATGACCCGGGACCTTTACCTTGCGCCAGACATTGCGCACCACGCCCTCGCCGTCGATCAGGAAGGTCGCCCGCTCGATGCCCATGTATTTCCGGCCATACATGTTCTTCTCGACCCAGACGCCGAATTTCTCGCAGACATCGCTTTCCTCATCGGAGGCCAGCGTGAAGGGCAGGTCGTACTTGGCCTTGAACTTGTCGTGCTTGGCCACAGGGTCCTTCGAGACGCCGATGATCTCGGCATCGATACCGGAGAAGTCGGGCATCGCGTCGCGGAAGGCGCAGGCTTCCTTGGTGCAGCCGGGCGTGTCGTCCTTCGGGTAGAAATAGAGCACCACTTTCCTGCCCTTGAGACCCGTGAGCGAGACAGTCCCGCCGCCATCCGTCGCCATGCTGAATTCAGGTGCCTTTTCGCCGACATCGACCATTCGAAAGTCTCCGGAGGTGGGAAATTACAAGATTATTGAAGTATTTGGCCTGCCGCGCCTGATCGTCAAGGCGTGACCGTCAAACCGCGTGACGAGGGGTCACGGGCTGAAGATCAGCATCAGATAGGCTAGGAATAGAACCAGATGCACCGCCCCCTGCAGCACGCTGGTACGGATGCCGCCGAATGTCATGCTGCTCATCAGCAGGGTAAGCAGCAGCATGACCATGGAGGTTTCGTCGAGGCCGAGGGTGATCGGCTGTGAGGTGACAAGGCTGATGGCGAGTGCGGCCGGCACGGTCAGGCCGATGGTGGAGAGAGCCGCGCCGAGCAGCAGGTTGACCGAGCGTTGCAGCCGGTTCGCCCGGGCGGCCCGAAGAGCCGCGAGACCTTCCGGCATCAAAACCAGCAGCGCGATGATGACACCGCCGACGGCCGGCGGAGCGGCAATTTCGACAATCCCGAAATCGACAATCGTGGCCAGTCTTTCCGCCAGAAGAATGATGGGGAGCAGGGTCAGGATCAGGAATGCCGCATGGAAGCTGGCTGTCGGCTTTCGTTCCAGAATTTGGTCCGGATGGAATGCATCCGCTGCCGCGTCCGCATCGCCCGGGGCTTCCGGCTCCTCGAAGAATGTCCGGTGCCGGGTGGTCTGGATGCCGAGGAAAACGGCATAGAGCAGGACGGTGACGCAGGCAAAGAACGCCGCCTGGTACGGATCGAAGGTCGGGTTCGGTGTTGATGTGGTGAAGTTCGGCAGGACCAGGGCGAAGACGGCAAGAGGCAGCAGGACGGCGATGAAGGCGCGGGCCCCGGGCAGGTTGTAGTCCTGTTGCCCGTGGCGCAGGCCGCCGAGCAGCAGCGACGCACCCGCCAGCCCGTTCAGTACCATCATGAGCACCGCGAACATGGTATCGCGGGCCAGCGTCGGCGCGGCCTCTCCGGTCAGCATGACGGCGGCGATCAGCGCCACTTCGATGCCGACGACGGCCAGCGTCAGAACCAGCGTGCCATAGGGCTCACCCAGGGCTTCTGCCAGCCGGTCCGCGTGCCGGACGACACCGAAGGCCCCCCAGAGCATGGCGCCGAACAGCCAGGCGAACATCAGACCGGCCATGACCGGGTCCTGGAGGTTGCCGATCAGACGGTCGGCACCGAGCTCGAAGGCTGCATAAGTGGATGCTCCAACCACGAGAGGCAGAACATATTTCAGGATATGTGTAGCAACGCGCGACGCTTTTCTGGACGCAGTGGCGGGCACTGAGGCACTCCGTAGGCTAAGGAGGTGAACCGAGCCTCTTAGATAGCAGGCCACAGGCCCGAAATCCAAACAGAGACCTGCCGCTGGATCAGCTTTTATCCTGTTTCAGGATCAGGTCGATGAAGGGGGCGGCAAACTTCTCCAGTTTTGCCTCGCCAACGCCGTGGACCGCCGAGAAGCTTTCCTTGCAGGTGGGGCGTTTGGCGGCCATGTCCGCGAGGCTGCGGTCGGTGAAAACCACATAGGCGGGCACGTTGCCTTCGCGGGCGATTTCCGAGCGGAGCTGCTTCAGGGCCTTGAACAGTTTCAGCTCCGGGCCGCTCATGGTCTCGGTCGGGACGCTTGTGGAGCGGGCGGTCTTGCTCTGGCGTTCACGGCGCAGGCTGTCGCGGCGATAGCGGAAGGGCAACTCGCCGCGCAGCAGGGCATGACCCTTGTCGCTGACGGACAGGCCACCGAAGCCTTGTATATCGAGAGTGAGGAAACCGTTGGCGACAAGCTGGCGGATCAGGGATTGCCAATCCTTTGCATTGTGCGCGGTTCCGGCACCGTAAGTCTCGACGCTTTCATGCCCGAACTTGCGGATACGTTCCGTATTGCCGCCGCGCAGCACGTCCACGATATGCACCGTGCCGAAGCGCTCCCCCGTGGCCTGAATGGTTTTGAGAGCAAGACCCGCTTCCTCGCTGCCATCGACCAGATCCATCGGCTCCAGGCAGGCATCGCAATTGCCGCAGGGCTCCGACTCCTCGCCGAAATAGCGCAGCAGGGACTGGCGCCGGCATTCCGCCGCCTCGCAATAGGCGATCAGCGCGTCCAGCCGCTTGTGCTCGCGCCGCCGGCGGTCGCCGTCCTCATGTTCCTGATCGATGAACATCCGCCGCATGCGGATATCGTCGAGGCCGTAGAGCATCAGCGCGCGTGCAGGCGCTCCATCGCGTCCGGCGCGGCCGAATTCCTGGTAATAGGCCTCGACGCTGCCCGGCATGTCCGTGTGCAGCACGAAGCGCAC
>NZ_CAXBDC010000085.1:0-20185 GCF_963974195.1 uncultured Nisaea sp. | reverse complement strand
CCGGTTCCCTGCCCGACCTCCTTGGTCGAGAAGAACGGCTCGAAAATCCGGCCTATGATCTTTTCCTCGATGCCGGTTCCGGTATCCACCACATCGAGCTGCACGTAACGCCCGGCGGGCATCATGTCATCGCCGCGCCGGACCGGCGTCTGGGTGGCAAAATCATGGGTCCGCATTGTGATCGTGCCGCCGCTGGGACAGGCGTCCCGCGCATTCACAACCAGATTGATCACCACCTGCTCAAGCTGTCCCTGATCGACCCGGATCGGCGCGAGCTCGCGGCCATGGGTGATCTTCAGAACAATGTTCTCGCCAATCAGGCGCCGCAACAGATGCGACAGGTCCGCAACGGTCTCGGTGACATCGAGCACCCGCGCGATCATCGTCTGCTGGCGGGAAAATGCGAGCAGCTGACGCACCAGATTCGCTGCCCGGTTGGCGTTCTGCTTGACCTGCATGACGTCGGAGAAGGACTGATCCCCGGGCCGGTGACGGGCGAGCAGGAGATCGCAATAGCCGTTCATTGCCGTCAGCAGATTATTGAAATCGTGCGCAACGCCACCGGCGAGCTGGCCCACGGCCTGCATCTTTTGCGACTGGGCGACCTGTGCCTCGAGCTGACGGCGGCGGCCGATATCAATCAGGTAGACAACGAGCGCCGCGCCGTCCGGTCCCTCTCCAGTTTTAAGGGAACGGCAGAAAACAGCGACCTCGATACCGTCGCCACCATCCCGGTCGACGAGTTGCACCTCGATATTGTCACCGTCCGCGGATGCCGTATCCAGAAAGCGCGCCGCGGTCTCGCGGTCTTCTTCATCGATCAGCTCGACAAACAACTGACCCCGCTCTGCCGCGCCGGGCCCCACACCTTCGACCAATGCGTCATATGCCGCGTTAGCATGAAGCGTTTTGAAATCGGGTCCGAGAAAGGCGACCCCCGTCGGGGCATGGTCGAGAGCCGGTGCGTTCCAGCTGTCCGATACCGGCAACAGCACCGCCCAAATGGCTCCACCGTCTTCGGCTTCCTTGTTCGCCGCAAGCTGCACCTGCCAGGCGGGCAGCCCCTCCCCAGCCGGTACCGTGCCAGCCATGACAAGTCCGCCCGGTTCTGCCGCCCAGACCTCTTCCATATGTTTGCTGACCATCAGGCGAAGACGGAGAACCGCCTTGTTAGAGCCTGCATTCTCCGCATCGCCTTCGGCAAAATGGTCGAGAAAAGCCTGGTTCGCGGACAGAAAGCGCCCTTCGTCCGAAAACCGGCAAACCGGGAGTGGCGGTGCTGCTTCCGCTTTCGCGGCCTGGACCCGGTCCGAGAGTTCCGCGGTCAGGGCGGCAACGTCGCCCCGCAATTGCTCACGCTCAGCTTCCAGCTCCCTGAGAGCCGCCCGGTCGCGCCGCAGTTTGACGAATGCGGCAGCACCTATGGCGGCGGCCAGAAAACCACCCGCCACGGGCATAATCATCGGATCCATCCGGTCCCCCCAGAATGTGGGACGGTTTAGCGTTCCCGCTCCCTGTCACCGTCCTCTTTGATTATAGAGAGATGTTCGCCGGCACGTTCGATTTGTTCATCTTGAAGACGTAACTGATCACCTCGGCCACCGCCTTGAAATACTCCTCCGGGATTTCCTCGTCTATTTCCGTATTGTCGAACAATGCCCGTGCCAGCGGCCGGTTTTCAACGATCGGAACATCGTTTTCCGTCGCCACCTCCCTGATTTTCAGGGCCACCGCATCCACCCCCTTGGCAACGACTTTGGGCGCGGCCATTTCGTCCATCTCATATTTCAGCGCGACCGCGAAATGGGTCGGGTTCGTCACGACCACGGTCGCCTTCGGCACTTCGGCAATCATCCGCGTGCGGGCCCGTTCCGCCCGGAGCTGACGCAGCCGGGCCTTCACATGCGGATCGCCTTCGGTCTGCTTGTGCTCGTCCTTCACTTCCTGCTTGGACATGCGCATCTGTTTCATGAACTCGAAGCGCTGGTAGAGATAATCGACCACGGCCATCACCCCCGTGATGGCCAGCACGCCGGCAAACAGCTTGATCGCCACCCAATGGGTTTCACCAAGCAGCTCCTTGATATCCATCTGCACCATCAACTCGATGCGCGAGAATTCCGGAGAGACGATCAGATAGGCAACGAAGCCGACCAGGACCATCTTGATGATGCCCTTGAGCAGCTCCATCACGGATTTCAGGCTGAACAGACGTTTCGCCCCGCTGATCGGCGATATTTTCTCAAGTTTCGGCATGATGGATTCAGGGGAAACCATCCAGCCGATCTGTATGAGAATGCCTGCGACAGCCACGAAAACAAGCAGGCCGAGCGACGGCGCGACAGCAAGTCCGACATTCAGCAGCGTATCGAAAAGAACCGGGCCGACCGCACTCATGTCGACGCGGTCGGGGCGTTCAATAAAGAACAGGAGCGCGTGGCTCATATCCGTCAGCAAATAAGGTCCGATCAGGCCAACGATCAAGGTCGCGCCCAAAAGGACGGCGAAATTATTCACCTCCTTGGAACTGAGTGTCTGCCCTTTCTCCCGCGCCTGGGAAAGTTTTCGGGCGGACGGTTCTTCTGACTTATCTCCATCGTCGTCGGACATGCCGGCGGCTCCGATAAACTCCGTGGCCGCAGCTCCATTGCCGCGACGCCACACACATTACCTCGGGATCACGTAGCTCCCGATATTCGCGCCATAATACTCCAAAAAGACCAGCATGGCCCCACTGAGCACCAAGGAAAGAACCACCAGTCCCATCACCACCTGGATCGGCAGTGCGACGAAAAAGATCTGCAGCTGCGGCATCAGCCGCGCCATGATCCCCATCACCAGATAGAATAGCAGCCCCAGCACAATGAATGGCGAGGAAAGCTGCACGGCAAGCTGGAAGCTGTGCGAAATAACCGTCGAAATCGCGTCGGCGAAATCCGCCAAGGGAAGCGGCGCACCCGGCGGGAACAGGGAGTAGCTGTCGATCAGGGCACGGATCAGCAAGTGATGCAGATCCGTGATCAGCAGAAGCAGCGTCGCGATATTCAGCAGGAAGAAGCCGGGTAACGAGCCTTGCGTCGCGATTGCCGGGTTGAATATCTGCGCATTCGAAAGGCCTGTATTCATGGCGATGATCTGGCCCGCCGTATCCATGGTCAACAGCAGGATACGCGCGACGATCCCGAAATAGAGCCCGATGACCAGCTCAAAAAAGACCAGGCGGGCGAGCTCCGGCGCGGTCGGGGCCAGCGGGATGGTATCCGCGACCAAAGGTGCAACGACGAGGCTCAGCCCGACCGTCAGGATCAGCCGGTACTGGACAGGGACAAAGGTCTCCCCGATCCCCGGTATGAGCATCATGGTCCCGCCCAGCCGGCTCAAGACCAGCAGAATGATGTAGACCTGAGTCGGGAGGAAATCCTCAAGAGGCATGAACCTGTGCCAGCCCTATCCGAGCGATATGATTTTGTCCGCGATGGACTGCATGAAGGCATTTATCGTGTTCAGCATGAACGGCAGGAAGAAGATCAGGCCAGCAAACACGATGATGATCTTCGGCACGAACACCAATGTCATTTCCTGCAACTGGGTCAGGGCCTGAAAGAGGGAAATCAACAAACCAACCGCAAGGCCGAGCAACATGATCGGTGTCGACATGGTTAGCATCGTGATCACCGCTTCGCGGCCAATCTCGATAGCATCAGCTTCGTTCATGGGCTTACCCCGGCAAACAAGTACGGCCCGGCAAGATCTGCCGGGCAATTCATGACCAACCGATTATGACCCGAAAAAGGGCCGCATGCGCCATCAAACTGGCATGCGGATCACTTCCTGATAAGCCTGCACCATCCGGTCCCGCAGAGTCACGATTGTCCGCAGCGTAATATCCGCGCTGTTCACCGCCTGCACCACATCGGTCAGATCGGCCTCGCCGGCGATCCCCTTCATGGACATTTGCTCACCGGCTTCCATGGTGCCGACCGCATCCTCGGCGGCCTGCTTCACGAAAGTCGCGAAATCGGTTCCGGCCGCGCCGGCGGATTTCGCATCGTCGGCTCCCGGAATCTTGCCGATACCAGCTGCCCCGAGCGCATTTCCGATATTGCCTACCATGGATATCTCCACTGTGTTTCAAGCTGACAGTAACTGGAATCAGGTACTCTTTCCAGCCTGGCCCGTCTCTTAGCCGCGCAACAGGTCAACCGTCCGCTGCAGCATGCTGCGCGCCATCTCGATGGAGGAAAGGTTCGCCTCGTAACTGCGCTGGGCTTCCTTCATGTCCATCATCTCGATCAGGCTGTTCACGTTCGGACGGCGTACATAGCCGTCTTCGTCAGCCAGCGGATGATACGGCTCGTAAGCCAGCTCGAAATCCGAATCGTCCCGACCGATCTTTGCCACACGGACCATTTCGGCATCTTCGTCCCGGTTTACATAATTCTCGAAAACGATGGTTTTCCGGCGATACGGGTCCTGTCCCTTGACCGAGCCAAGCGAGTCAGCGTTTGCCACGTTTTCGGAAATAACCCTGAGGCGCGTGCCCTGGGTCCGCATACCGGATGCGGAAATCTTGATCGCGGAATTAAGATCCATGACGTAATCCTTTCCTGCTTATGCCTGCTTACCGGCCGCCGCTACCGAGTGCGGTGCGGAACATGCCGACCTGCTTGCTGTAGAGATTGAGGGCGAGGTCGTACTGCAGCTTGGTGTCCTGCACGGCGATCATCTGTTCTTCCAGAACGACGCCGTTGCCGTTCGGGCTCGCCTCGTAAACGTCCTTGTAGCTCGCCTTATCAATGCGAAAATCGTTGCGCGGCGTGGTGCCGGTCATGTGATTACCTTCCGTCACCGCAACGGGGAGCTTGGTAACCTGCTCGACCTCCCGCTTGAAGTTGATCGGCTTCAGATCCTGCGACCGGTAACTCGGAGAGTCGGCGTTTGCGACATTCTGCGCCAGCACGGACTGGCGTTCGGAGAGCCAGTTCAGCTTATGTTGCGCCATGTTCATCAGTGTCAGATTGTTGATCGACATATCGACTCTCGCTCGCACACTTTTCAGTCAGTTCCGGAAGCCACCACGGCGCCCGCAACAACAAAAGCAAGCATCGTGCCAAGATTGGCTTGTTTGGTCTGAGCGCGTGCTCGCATATACTTCTTTCGATGACAGAGCGTTCACGAGACCTGACAAAAATTTCCGCATCCGGCGCGGGAGCACTTCCGGACCGGGAGGGCCAGCGCACGGCACTGGAACGGCGTGCGGCAAAGGCCCGGCGTGAAGCCAACGCGTCTAAAGACCGTCAGATTGCAATCGCGCTCGACCATGATGCCGGCACCGAAGACGCCCCGAAAGTGATCGCCAAGGGCTATGGAGAGCTGGCGGAAAAAATTCTGCGTCTTGCTTTCGAAAACGATGTGAAGGTACGGAAAGATCCCGATCTGGCCCAGATCCTCGCGGCGGTCGAAGTGGATTGCGAAATTCCTGTTGAAGCCTTTGCCGCCGTGGCGGAGATCCTTACCTATGTGTATCGCGCCAACGAACGCGCCCGTGTCGAGGAGCAGAAATGACTGTCGCCAATCCCGGAAGCCCGGCGGAACGGCTTGCCTCGGTGCGCGCACGCCTTGAGGCAGCCCTGAAGGACCCGTCTTCGATCATCTCCGGCGCTCTGATCGGTCTTGAAACGGATGTTGCCTCCGTTTGCGCCACTATTCCGAACCTGCCCCCGAAAGAAGCTCATGCCCTGGCCCCGGAAATGAAACACGTCATCGGGCTGCTTGAATTGCTGTCGAAGACAATGGCCGAAAAGGCGGCGGAACAAAAACCCGCCTCCGATTCCGCGAACTTGCGCAGAAAAGCTGCCGCGGCTTATGGCAGCCGCGGGACCCGCAAGGGCTGACCGCCTCCACGCGAACCACCTTGATTTCCGGCCTCGTCCAGCCACGCCACACAGGTATTCATCATGGCTCATCACACGACATCGCTTGCCGGTTCCCATCAGCAACGCCTTGTGAAATGCTTTTGCCATGGGTTTTGATGTTTATGTCCGGTTTTTCCTTGGCTTCGCCTTTACGATCGGCTTGATCGGCGTGGTCTATTGGGTTGCCCGCCGCTATGCGGGGCGGCTTGGCATCATGCGCGCCCACGGCATCGGACGTCTTTCCGTGACCGGCCAGATATCTCTCGACGCACGGCGGCGCGTGATGCTTGTTCGCTGCGATGATCGCGAGCATTTACTCCTGCTCGGCCCCAATAACGATCTGCTTATCGAATCCAACGCGGCCACGAACAGTTTTCAGTCCGCCCTGGAGCTTGCCGGAGCGGCCGACGAACCCAAGGAAATGGGGAAACAGGCATGAGACGCGCCCTCTTCTCCCGCCGCTGGCCTCACTGGAGCTGGTTCGCGGGAGCTGCATGCATTGCCCTGATCGGCCTTATTGTCGCTCCGGACGCCGTGGCGCAGACCCTGACACTGGATATTGGCGAGCCCGGCGGCTCGACAACGGCGCGCCTGATCCAGCTCGTTGGCGTTGTCACGCTGCTGTCCATCGCCCCGGGCATTCTGGTGACCGTCACCTCCTTCACCCGGCTGGTGATCGTCTTCTCCCTGCTGCGTACCGCCCTCGGCACCCAGCAATCGCCGCCGAACATCGTGATGATCAGCCTCGCCCTGTTTTTGACGGGCTTCATCATGGCGCCGACACTCGAAAAATCCTGGCAGGACGGCATTTCTCCGCTGATCGAGGAACGCATCGACGAATTCGAGGCTTTCGAGCGGGCGGCCGAACCGTTCCGGATTTTCATGCTGGGTCAGGTGCGGGACAAGGATCTGCAGCTGTTTGAGGATATCGGCCAGGTCGGCCCGGCCGAAGTCGGTGCCAACGCGCCCCTGAAGGTTCTCGTCCCCGCCTTCATGATCAGCGAACTCAGACGCGCCTTCGAGATCGGCTTCCTGATTTACCTGCCGTTCGTCATCATCGATATGGTGGTCGCCTCGATCCTGATGTCCATGGGCATGATGATGGTGCCGCCGGTCATCGTCTCCCTGCCCTTCAAGCTGATCT
This sequence comes from uncultured Nisaea sp., assembly GCF_963974195.1. Taxonomy (NCBI): domain Bacteria; kingdom Pseudomonadati; phylum Pseudomonadota; class Alphaproteobacteria; order Rhodospirillales; family Thalassobaculaceae; genus Nisaea; species uncultured Nisaea sp. Next base: position 13,126 of record NZ_CAXBDC010000085.1, on the reverse strand, counting down.
TCTTTGTTCTGGTCGATGGCTGGTATCTGATCGCCGGCAGTCTCGTGCGCAGTTTCGGCGCCTCTTAGCCAGGCGCCAGAGATACAGACAACACCTAGTTGGTCGAGCTCAACGGCTTGTCTTTGAGGCGATCGCGATAGGACGTCAGGAAAGCCTGAAACCGGCCAATCTCTCCGAACCGGTCCGCCAGGGTCCGGAAATCATCCAGCTCTCCCTCGGTCTTGTTCGTAATCAGGCGGAAGGCTTCACGGAATGGCGTGTTGTCCATCTGCTGGGTGAAGATCTGCCGGACCCGGCTCAACTGTTCCAGATTGCTGCTCAGAGAGAGAGAGACAGCCCAATTCAGGATCAGCGTCGCAGCCCTCTCGTCTATCCGGCGCCCGTCCTGACCGGATCGTCCGACCAGACGCTGGAAGACCTCGGCAGCCTGGGCCCAACGCTGGGTCCGCCAGAAAATATCCGCGCGCAACAAGTCCGCATCATGGCTCTGGTCGCGGGCAAGCAGCCTCAACGCGCCGTCCGCATCTCCCAGTTCAAACTCCGCACGGGCACGCAGACGCTTCCGCTCCAGCGCCAGCTCCGCGCCGATACCGGGAGCAACGCTTTCATCCAAGGCGGCAAGAGCTTCTTCCGGCCGGCGGTCCAGCAGGCGGATCAAAGCGAGCCGGGCGCCGACACGCGCCTTGTCCCCGCCCTGCAAACGGAACTTCACCTGACGCTCCAGAAGAATAGACGCACGATCCAGCAGATCGACCTGAACCAGACGGTCGGCCAGCCTCTGGATGATCTCGTCTCCACGAACGCCAACAGGAGTCAGCTCGCGGAATTGATCATAGAGAGACAGTGCCTGGATCGGGGTCATCTTGTCTGATTCGCCCTCCGTGAAAATCCGGGTGAAGGCGTCCGTCATCTCCTCCGCGACCTGTTCCGCGTAGAGGTTTTCAGGGAAGAACGTCACGGCCTCACGCAACGCGTTCAAGCCATCGACATATTCGTTTTCTTCCAGATACAGCTTGCCCAGTTCCCGGAGCAGATCGAACTCCACCTGATCGCCGCGCCATGTGTAGCGCAGGCTCTCAAGCCCGGCGATGGCATCGATACGGCTGATCTGGCCTGCTCTCAGGCCATGCTCGATCAGCGCCCGCTCGGCACGCACCCGTGACCAGCGATCCAGCCCCTGGGACAGGCGGCGCCAATAATCCAGCGCTGTTTCTATATCACCCGATGCGTAAAGCACCCGCCCCCGCAGGTAATTCAAACGGGCCTGTTCACCGGGTGTTGGCTGGCCGTCCGCGACAACATCGATGAAAGCGCCGGCACCGCGATAATCACCGGCCCGGATTGCCGCTTCAGCCGCGAGCAAAGCCATCTGCGTGGCAATGTTCCGTGGGTATCCACCCGGTATTTCACCCGCACGGGCAAAGTGTTCAACAGCCTCGGGCCAGCGGCCCTGAGATGCCTTCGTCGCCCCGCGCCAGAGTTCCGCTTCCGCCAGACCGCTCAGATTGCGGTCCATCAGATCTTCTTCCGCTTCCTTGTACCGCCCCAGCATGAACTGGGCCGCGCCGCGCAAGGCTTTTACGTCCGGGCGCCGGGAAAGATCCTCGTCCTCGACCTCGATGGTGCGAAGCAACCCCATGGCTTCAGCGGAAAGACCATGCGCGAAGTAAAAATGGGCCAGCTCAAGCCGGGGGCCGCTGCGCGCGATACTGGTCGCTTCCGAGATCCGCCTCTGGATCGCCTGCTTTTCCTGTAGGAACTGATCCGTGTCGCCTTTCCGCCAATTGCTGAAATCGAATATGCGCCCCGGAGCAAGCCCAGGCGGCAAGCCGTCGATACGCTGCGCGACCTGATCGTCAGCCGATTGCTGGACATTCCGGGAAATCGTCAGCCCATCGGGTTTCGTGATGGCGACGCCATCCGGCAGGGAGCGGATCGTTACATCGTCCGACAGAGGCTGAACGACCAGACCCTGCGCCGAATTCAGGAGGTTGAACTCGGTGAATTGCCGCAAGCCGTCGACGCCACGACTGAGGGAAGCGACCGGAACGACAAACAACTGATCGCCGATCTCCGGGTCCCGGATAATGACGGTCGCGCCGTGATCTTCAAGCGGAACGAAAACACGCGGGCCCTGCGCGCTGACAAGCTGGGTATCCACCCGCAACGGCACATCCGGACGGCTGTTCTGGGGGCGGAAATCAACAATCCAGACAGCATTGTCACGCCAGACCCTGGGATTGACACCTTCCACGGTCGGGAACCGGACAGCCGATCCACCACTGACAGGAATCTGGGTTTTCTCGCCAATCAACTGGTAATCGGCACTGTTGATGCCTGTCAGATCGAAGCGGGCGGGCGCTCCGAAAACCACCCACACATATCCGGCACGTGTAAACACCGCGGCGGGAACCGGTTGGGTCCACTCGAAACGGACCGAGACAACATTGTTGTCCTGGGATGCCGAGACCGGGATGACCGGACCTTCAATCGTCGCCGGATTTCCCTTGCTGAGGCTAGCAACCAGGGATTCGCCCTTCGGCACCGAGCTATTAAGGTCGATATCCTGCAGTCGTGTTGCGGTTCCGAAAGCTTCGGGTTCGACCTCCACTGAACGCCCCGGCGCCGTATCCTGCGCCCGCACGGACGCGGCGGAAGGCGCCGCACTGGCCGGATCCGTCACAGCCTGTCCAGCACCGCCGATATCCGCTGCATTCCCCTGTTGCGCAGGCCCAGCAGTTGCCGGAGGCAGGCCGGCCGGAGCACCGGGTTGTGGCTGCAATCCGAACTGAGCTGCCGCCTCTTTTGCGGAATCCGTCGCCTGACTTTCCGGAATGGCCGCTGTCACCGGCGCCGTCGGGGCAGCTCTGGGCGTGGGCACGGCAGGCTCCGAAGAGGAGGCAGATACCCCCGTCCGGCTCGGCTCCCCTCCGTTCACCACATCCAGAACAATTCGTGTTCCAGTCGTGAAATGCCGGACACCCGCTCGTGCCTGAAGCGGGATCGTGACGTCGATCCCGTTACTCCCCGGAACGGAACTGAAATTCTTGAAGCGCTCAGGAATGTACCGCCGGACCTCGTCATCATTGATCCAGGCCGGGTTTTCGAACCGGATAACCGCGCGATCCGGATGCTCCGAAACGCTGTAGGGCGTTTGTTGCGTCCAGTCGAAAACGAAACGGTAAAAATTATCGTGCGTTCCGGTCCGCACCGACAATTCCGGCACGTTCGGCGGCCTTGGCCTGGTCGGCGGAGGCGCGTTCGGCGCGGGCGCGGCTGCCGGAGTAGAGGCAGGCTGCCGGGCCGGAGCTGGAACGGGAGGCGGAGCAGGAGCTGCCTGCTGGGCCGGAGCGGGCGCGGGCGCTGCTGCCGGAGCGGGAGCATTTCTGTCGAAAAATTCCAGAATCACCGAATTTCCGGCCCGTCTCGAGCGGAAACGTGGATTGCCGGTGAGGTCGATCAGTACTGTCCGGTTATCGTCATCAAGACTGACGCCGGAAACGAAATCCCCGACTCCGCTCGCCACCGGCCCAAAATCGGCGGAGATCGAACGATCGAACACAATGGCCAGGGTGTTTCCGAATTTTTGCGCCTCGTACCCAACCCGGGCCGGCCAGTCAAACCGCAGGCTATCGACGCCATTCGTGCTTCCGCTGGAAATACCGACAGTCTGCGCCCCGGCCGATGCCAAAGTCGCCAGCATCAGACACAGTACCGCCACGCTGCGAATCACGGAGAGCGCCATCCAGGAGCAGCTTCCGGAACGGCGGTTTGCGCGCATCTGTTCAGACTGCCGCATCGTCACCGGTCCCTCTCGTGATAGATCACAAGATCCACCCGCCGTGCCCGGCGATATTGGTCTTCGAGCGGCAATGATGTGTCAATCTCCCCAAACTTGCCATCGGCAGCGCCCCTCACCTCGACAGGCTTTCGATAGCCGAACCGCTGGAGTGTATCCGCAACGGATAGAGCACGGGCAAGCGATAGATCCCAGTTCGAACGGAACTCCCCTGATGGAGAGGTAAATGGCCGGGGGTCCGTATGACCGACAATGTCGATCCGGTTGTCGATCTGGGACAACGCGACAGCCAGGTTGAATAACGCACTCTCACCGGAGGATTGCAACGTCGCCGACCCAGGCCGGAAAAATACGTCGCTGGCCATGGACAGTACGAGGCGGCCGTTCTTCGTCGTAATCGTCGCATCCCGCAGGATGGCGTCGCGGGCCATTGCCACTTCCAGAAGACGCCGCAGATAGCCCAGATCAAAGCCCGGACCGGGATCCTCGGCCTCGATGCTTTCCGGCATTTGCGCTTCGCGCGCCCGTATTTTCGATTCGGTGGAAAAGGCCGACCGCAGGGAGGCCGTGAAGGATTCCCATTGCGGGGCATCCGGCGATGTCATCGAAAACAGCAAGACGAAAAACGCAAGCAAGAGCGACACCAGATCGACAAAGGTCAGCATCCAGGTGACGCCCTGTTTCTCCCCGCGACGGTTTCGCCGTGCCGCCGCCCCTCTCATCGGGCACGCCCTTCAGCACCCAGATGAACGGCAAAACGCACGGTGTCCGGGCCGGGCAACGCACGGAATCCGATGGAAACACTCTCCCGGGATGTTCCGGAGCCGATCATGATTTCGGCGAGCCGGGCCGCCCGTTGCCGGGCCAGAACCATTTCGGCACCGGGGGGGGGGGTATCGAACCAGAATCGGAGCTCGGCTCCATCGCGCGCCGTCTTCAATGCCAGTACGGCAGAAACACGTTTTGCAAAATCGCGAAACTCAAACACAGGATCGATCCGATCCCCCTCGAACAGGCGGCCGGATTGAAAATCGACATAAAAGGGATTTCCCGTCCTCTCCCGAACGACTTGCGTCTCGCTCAGCAACGGGTTGAAGGCTTCAATCAACTCATCCCGCAGCCCTGCGTCATCCACTTTGCCGGGCTCACCCTCGAACACACCTGTTCCGGTACCGCCCTGCAGCACGGACGCAAAGCTCGAACGCACACTATCGAGCACGTCGTCGCTCTTGCCCGACTGGCGGGTAGAGATTGAATTTAAAAAAATGAAAAACGCGAGAAGGAGCAAGAACAGGCTCAGAAATAACGGCAAGCTACCGAGCTGGCTTGCACCACGCGCCTTGTCTTCGCCTTGCGCCATAGACTACTTGTTGAGTTGGTCCATCAGCGCATCAATTTCTTCCTGTGTCTTAGCATCGGAAGGCAGCTGAGGACCGTTCAACAAACCCTCTTCTGAGAACGGTTCACTGCCTGATTTTTCTACATTTTCCGGGTGCTTGTCACGATTTCTTTTCGTCCCGGATGAAGGATCGCCGTGACCGTGGCCCGTATGGGACAATACAGCCTCGACCCGATCCGCGACGCCATCGAGTGTCTTGTGGATTCGGCCGACCCTTTGGCCGGTCAAATCCTGGAAACCGCAAGCCTCGAAAATTTCGACAATAGCCTCGCCCACAGCCGCCGAAACCGCTTCGGTCATACCATCCCGCAACTCGTCGATCTTTTCGACGGCGGTCAGGATTCTCTCGGCTGCCTCTTCGGCAACCAAGGCCATGGCATCAAGTTCCCGCGCCGCTTCCGGCAACAGATCCTCGCGGATTTCTTTTTCACTCATAAAAAAATCCCCCGCGCGGAATCCGGTACCAGAGCTTTGCCAGATCAGAAGGCCCCGATAACCGCAGTCATCTTCGTCTTCAGCGTCTCTGCATTGAAAGGCTTAACAATATAATTGTTCACCCCGGCCTGCTTCGCCGCCACAACGTTCTCTGTCTTGCTCTCGGCCGTGACCATAATGAACGGAGTGCTTTTCAGCTTCGCGTCGGCCCGGACTTCCTTAAGCAACTGCAGGCCCGTCATCGGTTCCATGTTCCAGTCGGAGATCACAAGACCGTATTCATCGCCGCGGCGCAGAATCTGCAAGGCGGCACTGCCATCGCTTGCTTCATCCACATTATTGAAACCAAGCTGCTTAAGAAGGTTCCGAATAATGCGCAACATTGTCTTGTAGTCATCGACAATGAGAATCCGCATGCCCTTGTCGACAGCCATCGGCACCTCTCCACTTTTTTTAAAGGCCGGGCCCCGCCCGGCTTTCGATTAACCAACTCTCAGACACTAACAGCAATCCTGTTAAAAGGTCGTTAATGCCTGATATCCCGATGGAATACTGCGAATTGGACATTCTCGGCAAGCAAAGTCTGATTCAGCCTTCATAGGCATACAATTTTTACGGCATAATCAGTTGGTGGTGGGGATAGTTCTGCGCTCTGCGATTCGCGACGTTACTTCTTTGGCTTTTTGCGGCCGCATATTGGCAAGCACGGATGCGGACTTCGATGCCTTCATCCGATCAAAGACCCGGAGCAGGATATCCATGTCCAGCTCGTCGAAAATACGCGCCGCGTCTTTTGGCTTCATTTTCTCGTAAATCTGCACGAGTCCCTTGATTTCGCCCTCTTCCTGCTCGTCGTAGGTCTTGATCAGGCCTTCGATTTCCGCCCTGACCTTCTGCAGTTCGACAATCTTCTTGTCGATCCGGTCTTCGGCCGCAGTCAGCAATCCTTCTTTCTGGATCACGGTCTGCTCGCGCGCATCCAGCTCCTTGCGCCGCTTGGACAGATCCTGCAGCAGCTCGATTTCCGAGCGTGTGAAGAGAACGGGGTCGAGTGGTTTGTCTCCGTCATCGCCTTTCGCCGGCTCCGTAGCCTGTGCCAACTGTTGCGAATCGAGAGCACTTTCCGCTTTGCCCGAAGATGGCGCAGGGCTGTCCGCCTCGGCAAAAGCCGCGACACTGACCGGCGACTTCCCGTTCTTGAGAACATCCCAGATACCAACAACCTTTACGCCCATAAGAAACAGGGCAACGACGACCACAACCGGAAGAACGCGTACAAAAGCACCAGAACGCCTGACGAGTTTGCGCGGTGTCCCTGCCTGACGCTGTTCCTGGGGAACCGAAGCCTTTCCCGCGGCGCGCCGTGCCGGTGCCCTGCCCCTGACGGCATGACCGCCCTGCACGCGGGCTGCATTCGGGGTCGCGATTTGCTCATCTGCGTCTGGCAGCGGCACCGCCGCTGCTTTCCGTCCCTGTCTGTCATATGCCATCAGCGTGCGTTCCTCAGTGCTTTCAGCAGCTCTTCCTCAGCTTCCGACCGGGGCGACCCTGAAGCTGATTCATCGGCCTGATGAGCCCCCCGTCCCGCGCCGGCCCGTCCCATCTCATGGCCACGTCCGGCATCCTGACCGCGTCTCGGGGCGGGTGCCGGGCGTTTCGCCCCCGGCTTCCGGCCCTGTTCTGATTTTGCCGATGCGGAGTGTCCCGCGACGGACTGGGGCGCTGCAGATTGGGCCGCGGCAACCTGAGACCGGGGGTCTGCGGAAACAACCTTGGTGCCTTCACTCACACTGGCAAGGCGCCCTGAAACGATATCTGCACGCTCCACAAGAAAAGCAAGTTCATCACGAAGAGCTTCCGCTTTGGAGGCCGCTTCCCTGAATACGGATTTCCCGTTTTCTCCGGCATTCCGTAATCCCGCCGTCGCCGATTCCGCTCGCGCGCAGGCGACGTTCAGCTTGTCGACAAAGACTTCCATCTCGTCATGATTTCCGCGCAGACGATTCAGCTTACGGTTCAGGATCATCGCGTAAACGATGGTGGTCAGCAGCAGCACCACCAGGAGGCCATCAAGGACAAGAGGAAGGATTGTTTCGCTCATTCCGTCCGCCTACATCTTTCGCAGCTTCTGCTTGATCTTGACCGCGATATTACCGTTCCGCTGCCCCATCCCGCCAACAAAGAGCGGAACGTCGCCGCACCGCATGTCGATTGTCGATTTCGGGCTGGCGTTCAGCAGCAGCTTCGTGCCCGGCTTCCAGTTCAGAACATCGTTGAGCGACAGGACAACCTGGTCCAGCACGGCTTCAAGCTCGATATCCGTTGCCCACAGCTCGTTCGCCAAGTGAGTTTCCCAGATCGAGTCACGGCCGAATTTCTCCCCCATGAACATCTGCAGAAGCAGCTCGCGAACCGGCTCAAGGGTTGCGTAGGGAAGCATCAGCTCAAGACGCCCGCCGCGATCTTCCATGTCGATACGAAGGCGCGCCAGTACCGCCGCGTTGGCGGGCCGGGCAATCGTGGCGAATCGCGGGTTGGTTTCCAGCCGGTCGAACCGGAATGTCACCGGACTCAACGGATCGAACGCAGCGGACAGATCGCTCAGCACGACCGTGACCATCCGTTCCACCAGATTACGTTCGATCGTGGTGTAGGGACGGCCTTCAATACGCATTGCCGCCGTGCCCCGGCGACCGCCGAGAAGAACGTCGACGATGGAATAGATCAGCGCTGAATCGACAACCAGCAGACCGTAATTGTCCCATTCCTCCGCCTTGAACACGCTCAGCATCGCCGGTAGCGGGATCGAGTTCAGATAGTCGCCGAAGCGAATGGAGGTGATGTTGTCGAGCGAGACCTCAACGTTATCGGAGGTAAAGTTACGCAGGCTGGTCGACATCATCCGCACGAGACGGTCGAACACGACCTCAAGCATCGGAAGACGCTCGTAGGAGACCAGAGCCGAATTGACGATGGCCTGGATACCCGAGGTATCACCATCACCGCCGGCGCCTTCGTCAAATCCGAGAAGAGAGTCGATTTCGTCCTGGTTTAGAACCCGGGCGCCAGTACCACTGCCGCCACCAACATCATCTTCATCGTCTTCACCCATCGCCTCCCATTCGGCGGCGAGATCATCATCGGCCATGCGAATTCCTCACTGAACCAGCATTTCCTTGAACAGCACGTCTTTCACTCGCGCCGGGCGAACCGCCAGGTTCACACGCCGGAGCAATTCCTCGCGCAAGCGATACATGCCGGCGGAGCCTTGCAGGTCGTCCACGCGAAGCTCACGTAAATATACCTGAAAATTGTCCACGATACGCGGCAAGTTCTGATTAACGACATCCACATCCGCCGGATCGCTGACTTCCAGCGCGATTTTAATCTTCAGGAATGCCGTTTTGCGGCTGTTCGTATTCAGATTGACGATAAGGTCGGGCACCTCGAAGAAAATCGCCTGGGCAGAATGCTTTTCTTCCACCACTTCCTGCTGTTCCGCTCCGGCCTCGACTTCGGGTGGGTGCTCTTCACCGCCCAGCATGCCAAGCATGATCGCCGCGCCAGCCCCGACCCCGACAAGGAGCAACAGAGGCAGCAATACAAACAGGATGATTTTCTTGGGACTTAGCTTACGACTGCTCTCTTCTTCACCCGCGTCACCACCGTCCTCAACGACTTCGCCTTCCTCGGCCATGCGTTCCGTCCTGTTCCAAACCCATCTCAACAGCCCGAAAAAGGCTGAATATGGCAAAGCGCATTCAGTCTGACCCGACCGGCGCGCTTATTGAATAATGCACGCAGTCCCAGCATCGGCAACCGGACACGGTTAAAGAGTAAAGCATATAGCGCGCCAATTCTCCATATTTATCATAAACTTCGCGAAATGAGCGAACCCAGTCTCTAAAGACACACGCGCGCAAGACTTGAGATGCGCATATGCGGGGGCCGCCCCACTCCAAAACACCGCCCGGCAAAAGCTTCCACCCTGGCCCGACTTGCCGTTCAGAGAGCTCGCACTCCCGCGCAGGGAAACTCAAGCATCTGATTTTTCACATTTTTCCAACTGGCACGAAACCTGCTTAGTAGTCGGCACTGGCCGTAGAAAGCGGCGATTTTGACACTGGTTGGGAATTATCGTCATGGAAAATGCGATCTATATCGGGCTCTCCCGGCAATCCGCCCTTCGGCGCGAGCTGTCTTTGGTCGCCAACAACATCGCGAACTCAAGCACCGCCGCCTTCAAGCGGGAAATCGCTCTCTACTCGCCTTATGAAACAGACACCAAGATGGACGAAAAACTGGATTTCGTGATCGATCACGGAACCATCGTCATCCATCAGCCCGGCACACTTGAGCCGACACAGAACACGTTCGATGTCGCCATCGAAGGCCCGGGCTTCTTCACGGTCGATAACGGCCGGGAGCAGATGTACACGCGTAACGGCAACTTCAAGCTCGACCCGGATAACCAGCTGGTCACCGGCAATGGCGAGCTGGTCATGGACCTGAACGACAACCCCATCTTCATCCCGCAAGACGGCCGCAAGATCGAAATTGCAAACGACGGCACCATCAGCGCGGGACCGGAAGTGCTCGGCAATCTGAAGATCGTCGAATTTGACGATCTGCCCCGCATGCATAAGCGGGGCGGCAGCACTTTTGAGACGACGGAACAGCCCAGACCTTCCGAGAACTCAAAATTGCTCCAGGGCCACCTTGAGACCTCGAACGTCTCCGCGATCACGGAGCTGACACGGATGATCGACATTCAGCGCAGCTACGAAGGCGTGAAGAATATGTTGGATCAGGAAGCTGAAAGACTTCGCACCTCGGTCCGTAAACTCGGCACCGCCACTGCCGCCTAATTTGCTGGAAGAAGGAATAGAATCATGCAGTCACTGAATATCGCCTCTACCGGCATGCTGGCTCAGCAGACCAACGTCGAGGTCATCTCCAACAACATCGCCAACATGAACACCACCGCCTTCAAGCGGCACCGGGCCCAGTTCCAGGATCTGCTGTATCAAGATCTGCGGCGGGTTGGCTCGAACTCCTCGGACGCGGGCACGATTGTCCCGTCCGGTATCCAGCTTGGTGTTGGTGTGCGCACCGCCGCCACCTACCGGGTCAACGAGCAGGGCTCGCTGATCCTCACGGATAACCAGTTCGATCTGGCCATCCGGGGTAACGGTTACTTCCAGGTCCAGCTTCCGGACGGTGAGACGGCATATACCCGTGACGGCTCCTTCCAGGTGAGCCAGACCGGCGAGCTGGTGACCGCTGACGGCTACACCGTGCAGCCGGGCATCACCGTTCCGGCCGGCGCCATCGGCGTGACGATCAACCAGTCCGGCCAGGTCCTTGTGAAACTGGACGGCCAGACAGCGGAATCGAATGTCGGCCAGATCCAGCTGGCGACATTCCAGAACGATGCCGGCCTTGAGCATGCGGGTAACAACCTGCTGCTCGAAACCGAGGCTTCCGGTGCACCGAGCACGGCAACCCCGGAAACCGCCGGTTTTGGCGGTCTGTTCCAGGGTTATATCGAATCCTCGAACGTGGATCCGGTTCAGGAAATCACCGACCTGATCACGGCCCAGCGCGCTTACGAATTGAATTCGAAGGTCATCGAGACCTCGGATCAGATGATGGCCACGGTCAATCAGGTTCGCTAACGCGGTCTGAACCCGGAAACCAGGGAGTAACGACATGACACGCAAAATGCTGAAGCCACTGACGCTCATCACGGCCGTCGCGCTGTTCGGGATTGCCCTCGGCATCCCGCAGCCGGTGGCGGCGAACGGGACCCAGGGCACACCGCTCTTTGCGAACGAGACCGTCATGCTCGACAGTGACTCGTTGATGTTGAGCGATCTTTTCATCGGCCTGCCGGCCGGAAAGGATGCTCGCGTCGGCGATGCCCCGCTCCCTGGCGAGAACATGGTCGTCCGGCTTGGTACGCTGCAAAAACTGGCAGCGGTCCACAATCTTGACTGGGCACCGCAGCACAATCGTGTGCGTGTCACCGTCCAGCGTGAAGGCCGGGCGGTACCGCTGCAGCTGATCCGGGAAGCCATCACAGACCGTCTGCAACGGGATTATGTTGCCGATAACATCGATGTGGAACTGACCAATCGCCGGCTGACATTGATGATCCCGGCTGGCATGACGCCGGAAATCTCGGTCGATACCATCGACTACAACAGCCAGAACCAGCGTTTCGCGGCCTCTATCTCCGTGCCGATCGGTAACGGCAAGATCATCCGTGCCCAGACCCAGGGCGCAGTCTACCCGGTTATCGAGGTTCCGGTCCTGAGCAAGCATACCGCTCCCGGCGAGACGATCCATGCCAGCGACATCGTCTGGACGGAAATGCGTGCCCGCCGCAGCAACTACAACACGGTAACTTCTGCCGACCAGCTCATCGGCATGAGCGCCCGCCGCCCGATCACCGCGGGCCGCGTGATCCGGCGGACCGATGTGAAGCCGATCGAGCTGATCCACAAGGGCGATCTGGTGACCATGATCTTCAGAACCTCCTTCATGACGCTGACACTGCGCGGTCAAGCCCTCGAGAACGGCGCCCTGAAAGACACCATCCGCGTGAAGAACCTTTCCAGCGGCAAGACCGTTGTCGGTTCGATCACCCAGTCCGGCATCGTCTCCGTGGCTGGCCCGCGTCTTGCGATGAACTAGGCACTCCTTTCAAAGGAACCGGAACAATGAAAAACAAGTCCCTCCCCGCTCTGCTTTCCCGCCTCACAGCTGTTGCCCTGGTTGGTATGTCCGTGAGTGCCTGCAACGTCTTCCAGCGTCTTGCAGACATCGGTAAAACCCCGGAACTCTCTGCAATTCAGAACCCGACGCAGGCAAGTAACTACCGGCCGGTTTCCATGCCGATGCCGGCCCCGGTAACAGCCACCCGGCAGGCCAACTCGCTCTGGGTTGAAGGCTCCCGCGCTTTCTTCGAAGATCAGCGCGCCAGCCAGGTCGGCGACATCATCACGGTGGTTGTCGAGATCGCGGACGAAGCCGCGATCGATAACCGCACCCGGCATGACCGCACACATTCGGATGGCCTGGGCCTGAACGGGTTGTTCGGAGCCGAAACCCTGCTGAGCGACGTCTTCGCCGAAGGAACCACGGGGGCAGGCCTTGTGGATTTGAACTCAAGCATGACGAATGACGGCCGTGGCCGGATTGACCGGAACGAGACCATCAGCCTGCGCGTTGCCGCCGTGGTTACGCAGCAGCTCCCGAACGGGAATATGGTGCTGTTCGGCCGCCAGGAAGTCCGGGTCAACATGGAAGTCCGCGAGATTGTTGTCGGTGGCGTAATCCGGGCAGCAGACATCACGGCAGAGAACACCGTCAGTTATGATGAAATGGCGGAAGCCCGCATCGCTTATGGCGGCCGCGGCCAGATTTCCGACCTGCAGCAGCAGCGCTACGGTGCCCAGGCTCTCGAAATCCTGATGCCCTTCTGATCC
>NZ_CAXBDC010000084.1:0-20208 GCF_963974195.1 uncultured Nisaea sp. | reverse complement strand
TGGGATTGAACCAGTGACCCCTACGATGTCAACGTAGTGCTCTCCCGCTGAGCTACGCGCCCTATATGTCGCGGCATCGGGAAAAGTGCGCCGCGAAGGAGGCGTGTGTATAGCCAGCGGAATCCGGTTTTGCAAGACCTGATTTAACGGTTTTGCCCCAGGCTTTCACATCGCCCTCCGCGCACGTGCCGTGCTCCCTGCGACAAGTGGGGGATACGCGCCTCTTCTTGGTTTGCCCTCTTTGCATTCCATATTAGGGTGGGGTGAAATTTGCCGGTCCGGGAGACTGCGCTTGAGTGCGGATGATACGACAGGAAATGCCGTCGGGAACGCGGCTGCCGGAGATACGCTCGACGCCATAGCGTCGGCACTGATAGAGCCGGCTTTTCTCGGCTCCGGCGATGTGGCCGGGAATCCGGTTCAGGCGGTGCCGGATGAGATTGCCGGGATTTACAGGATCCATCGCCCCGTCCAGTGCGACAGCCCTCTCGTGGTCGCCTCGCCGCACAGCGGCTGCCTCTATCCCCCGGACCTGCTAGCGGCAACCCGGCTTGCCCCGCTGGATTTGCGCTCTTCGGAAGACAGTTTCATGGAGCAGGTGCTGGAGGGCGCCAACGCGTCGGGCGCGCCGCTTCTGACGGCCCTTTTCCCGCGTGTTTATGTGGATGTGAACCGGGAGCCGTTCGAGCTGGATCCGAACATGTTCTCCGATCCTCTGCCCGATGGCGCCGCCACGGACAGCATCCGGATCTCGGCCGGGCTCGGCACCATTGCCCGTGTCGTCGCCAATTCCGAACCGGTCTACGGCCAGAAGCTCTCCTTTGATGATGCCGCGCACCGCATCGGCACCTACTATGCGCCCTATCACCGGGCCCTGCAGCGGCTGATCGCCGAAGCACTTGAACAATTCGGCTTCTGCCTCCTGGTCGACGGGCACTCCATGCCGTCCAGCGCCGTGCGCCATGTCCGCAGCGAGCGGCGTCCGATCGATATCGTTCTCGGCGACTGTCATGGCGTCACCGCCGCCCCGGCTTTTATCGAGCGCGCCGAGAGTTTTTTCAGGGACCGGCACTATACCGTGCGCCGCAACAGCCCCTATGCCGGCGGATTCGTTACCCGACATTATGGCCGGCCGGGGGTCGGTATTCATGTTCTGCAGATAGAGATCAATCGCGCCCTGTATATGGACGAGCGCCGGATCGAGCCACGGGCCGGTATCGAGCCGCTGAAAAAGGACATCGCGGCGCTGCTGGGTGAGTTATCGGAGACCGCCCGGCGCATGGCCGAAAACGGGTCAAGTCCGGTCCGCGCCGCAGCCGAATAACACCCCGCCACACAAACGGCATGCTCCTTGCTTCTGTCTTCCCGACACAGGAGCCAGAGCATGCGCTATCTATCGACACTGATCATATTTGCCGCCCTCAATCTGCTTTTCGCGCCCGAATCATACGCGCTCGGGCCGACGGACAAGATATGCGCCAACGCAACCCGTCACACAGAGGAAGAGCGCCAGCTGCCAAAGCACCTGCTGTTTGCGATGTCCCTGAAAGAAACCGGGCTCTGGAACAGCGAGCGCAATGAAAGCTATACGTGGCCCTGGACAGTGACCTCCGGCGGAGAGGGACGGCACTATCCGACAGAATTCGCAGCCATGGCGGAAGTACGCCGCCTGCTCGCCAAAGGCATCACGAACATCGATGTCGGCTGCATGCAGATCAACCTGCGCTATCACGGTACGGCCTTCGAGGATCTTGCCGAGGCATTCGATCCGTTGAAGAACACCGACTACGCAGCCCGGTTCCTGATTGAACTGAAAGAGCGGCACGGCTCCTGGCGGGATGCCATCGAGCATTATCATTCCGGCAACAGCGTGCGCGGCAAGAATTACCGGGACGCCGTGTCAAAGCTGCAGCAGAAAGCCTACAAGGGCGAAACCGTGACCATGGCCGATCCCTCCACCGATCATCTGGAACTGGCCACGGCCGCGGCGCAACGCGCGGATGCATTGGCCGCCGATGCGCTGGCCCGCCAGGAAAGACATGCCGACGAGCAAGCGCTTCGTGAAGAACGGGCGGAGCGGCAACGGGAAATCGCCACCGAGCGCGCCCTGCAACTGCGCCAGGAATTCGAAGACCGCAAGGCCCGCCGGCTGGCCGAATGGGAAAAACGCAAGGCCGAGAGACGGGCCAGATCCGGCATGATCGCCTCTGCGGATTGACCAGCGGCCGGAAGGCTTTCCCGCTCCCTTGCAAGGAGCAGCCATAAACAGCCCTTGCAGATCCATGCGGGCCGGGCGAGCTTAACTTTCCCCGGCCACCCGATCCCATGGAGCCATCAATGCCCGGACCTGTTCGCGGGGTGCTGTTCGACAAGGACGGCACGCTGATTGATTTCGAGAAGACCTGGCTCCCGGGAGTGCTCTCCGCAGCCCGGGCGCTTGTCAAAACCTACAATGTTAGTGCGGACGCGGATGCCTTGACCCGGGCCGCAGGCGGCGACCCCGACCAGCGCGCCGTTGCCCCCGGAACCCTGCTCGCCCAGGGCACGGCCGTCGAGGTAGCCGAACTCTGGTGCGGAATGGCGCCAAACCTGCCCCATCCCGATGAAACAGCCGCATGGCTGGACGATTACTGGCTCGACCATGCAGCCCGCAACCTGACGCCGGTCTGCGACCTGCGGCATCTGTTCACAAGCTTGCGGGCAAAGGATATCCGGATCGCGATCGTCACGAACGATGCCGAGCGCGGGGCGCGGGATATGGTCGATGCGCTGGGCCTTGGCGATCTGGTTGATTTTATCGCCGGCTACGACAGCGGGCACGCACCAAAACCGGCACCGGATATGATCGAGGCTTTCCTGAACAGAACGGGCCTTGCGGCCTCGGACACGATCATGGTCGGCGACAACAAGGCGGACATGGAAGCCGGGCGAGCCGCTGGATGCCGAACCACTGTTGGCGTCCTGACAGGGGCTACCCCCAGGGAGCAATTAGACGTTTTGGCCGATATTGTCATCGACCATGCGGGCCATATTCCGGACCTGCTTTTTCAGGGGCACTGACCTGAAATTACAAGAATTTCAAGCAAAATAACGTATACGCAAATGTATTTCCTCCTGTCGGGAAAACCCGCCTTCTGAGGACTTCCGCCGGATTGAAGCCTTTGACGGGGCGAAAAATCACGGCAATACTTCGCGCACCACGGGATCAAAAAGCTTCGGACAACGTCCAGAAGCGACAAAAAATACACTGTGGAATGAAGCTAAAGAGGCCCGGATAACCGGGTCCGAAGGCAAATTGAACAAGGGAGGAAGTTCATGAAATCGGGTTTTCTGAAAACTTTCGGTGTGCTTGCGGTCGCCTCGACGATCGCCATTGGCCTCGGCTCAAATGATGCCGAAGCCAAGAAAGTACGATGGAAAATGCATGCCGCATTCGGTCAGAACGTGAAAGTTCTCGGCCCGCCACCGCACCGCATCGCCAAAGGCATCGACCGGATGTCCGATGGCGACTTCGATATCAAGGTATTCGAGCCGGGCGCACTCGCCGGCGGTTATGCCTATTACGATCCGGTCAGCCAGGGCGCGATTGACTCCGCCTTCGGAACATCGGGCGCCAACCAGGGCAAGAACTCAGCCTACGCCTTCCTGTCGACCTGGCCGTTCGGCCCGGCCGCACCGGAATTCGTGGCCTGGTTCAAGCATGGCGGCGGTGTCGAGATCGGGACCGAGCTCTATGCCCGCGACAATATCAAGTTCCTGCTCTGCGGCATGATCCCGCCTGAAACATCCGGCTGGTTCCGCGAGAAAATCACCTCTCTCGATCAGTTGAAGGGCCTGAAGATGCGCTTCTTCGGGATCGGCGCGAAGGTGATGCAGAAATTCGGCGTCTCCACCCAGCAGCTCGCGGGCGGCGATATCTATCCGGCTCTGGAGCGTGGCACCATCGACGCCACGGAATTCTCCATGCCGGCGATCGACCGGTCCTACGGTTTCTATCAGATCGCCAAATACAATTACTTCCCCGGCTGGCACCAGCAATCCACGTCCAACGAATTGCTGATCAACATGGACAAGTGGAACGAGCTGTCCGACGCCCAGCAGGCAATGCTTGAGATCTCGTGCGACAAGAACGTGACGGACATGATCGCCGACGGCGAAGCGTCCCAGTTCGAAGCCATGATCGCCAATGAGAAGGACGGCGTGGAAAACGTCACCTGGCCGGACGAGATCCTCGACCAGTTGCGTGGCGCCTGGAACGAGGTTCTTGCCGAAGAACTGGTGGCGAACCCGGACGTGAAGGTTTTGTGGGACAGCTACACGAAGTTCCATGAAGGCTTCAAGGTCTGGGGTGACCGCGGTTACCTGAAATAAGACCGACGCATGCGGGGGTCCCTTCGGGGACTCCCGTCTCTTTCTGTGCGTCCCGCCTTGGGCGTGCCGGACATGCCGGCAGCGCTCTTCCAGCGCATCAGGCACAGCCGTCAGGCTCGCCCCCCTCCATCAGGAAATCGAGGTTTCAGATATGAAAGCCGCACTGGATATTGCGAGCGTTCTGGATCGCTTCTCCCGCAAGGCGGGCCAGGCTGGCGCCTGGCTTATCCTTCCGCTCGTCTTCATCATCATGTTCGATGTCATCACCCGCAAGGTCGACTTCATCAGGCTTTATTTTTCAGAGTTCTCCATCGATTACGGCTATTCCGTATCCACTATTCTGCAGGACCTGGAATGGCACCTGCACGGCATCATCCTGTTGACGACCTTCGGCTTCGCTTATCTCGCCAACGCCCATGTTCGCGTCGACGTGTTCCGTGAACACATCCATCCGCGCAAGCAGGCATGGCTTGAATTTATTGGCTTGTTAGTCATGGCCGTTCCCTTCCTCTTTCTGGTCGGCTGGCAATCCTGGATTCTCATGGAGATTTCCTACCATCAGGGCGAAGGCTCGGAATCCCTGACCGGCATTCCGTGGCGCTATGTCATCAAGTCTTTCATGATCATTGGCGTGGTTGTGTTGAGCATGGCCGTGGTGGCCACGCTGTGCCGCCTCGCCGTCTATTTGTTCGGCTCCCGCAAAGAACATGATGAAGCGCGGGAGTCGCTCGAGATCTTCAACTACGAACATCACCGGCCGGAATGAAAAATGAACAAAGAAAAACCGGCAATCTCCTGGGGGGCAACGCGGTAACCGATGTTTGAAGCTCTTTACGATCACATGTACGAATTCATAGGGGCGTACATGTTTCTCGCCCTGGCGCTGATGCTGTTCACCGGGCTTCCCGTCGCGTTCGCGCTTGGCGGGGTTGCCGTCGGGTTCGGCGCTCTCGGAATCTGGCTCGATGTGCTCGATTTCGCGGTCTTTTTCCAGGTCATTCAACGGATCTGGGGCGGAGACGGGGCGTCCGGAGCAATCCAGAACCCGATCCTGGTCGCCATTCCCTGCTTTGTCTTCATGGGCACCATGCTGGAACGGTCCCGCGTGGCCGAGGACCTGCTGCATATCCTTCAGGTCCTTTTCCGCCGGGTTCCCGGGGCCCTCGCGCTCGCGGTAACCGTCATGGGCACCATCATGGCCGCGACCACAGGCATCATCGGCGCCTCCGTCGTCATGATGACGCTGATGGCGCTGCCGACGATGATCTCGCAGAAATATGACCGGTCGCTCGCCACCGGCACGCTCGCGGCCAGTGCCACACTCGGCATCCTGATCCCGCCGTCGATCATGCTGGTCCTGATGGGCAGCCTGCTCGCGGTCTCGGTCGGCAATCTTTTCATCGGCGCCATCTTCCCGGGCCTCGTACTGTCCGGCCTCTATGTCGCCTACATCGTGACCATGGGTATCATCTCTCCGGAGAAAGCCCCCGCGATCGCCGACGATGCCATTCAGATGGAGCCGAGCAACAAGGCGAATATCGCCAAATTCTTCGGCTTCAGCGTGATCGCAATCGGCTTCTGCTATGTCATGGAACAGAGCCATCTCGCGGATATCTTCAACTGGGGCCTGATCGGTTTCCTGATGGTCTTCGGTATCTCGATGGTCATCGGCCGGATGGAGGGCGACAGCTACCTGGGCGGCGTCCTGAAAGGTTTCGTGCCCCCGATCTTCCTGATCACCCTGGTGCTTGGCTCCATCTTCGCCGGCTGGGCCACGCCGACCGAGGCGGCGGGTGTCGGTGCGTTCGGCTCACTGATCCTTGCCGTTTCGAACGGGACACTGACCCGGGAGGTGCTCCGGGACGTGGTGCACCGCACCGGTCTCACGACGGCGATGATCTTCCTGATCTTCGTCGGCGCCACGGCCTTCTCGACGATCTTCCGGAACGTCTATGGCGAAGACCTGATCATCGAGTTCATCGAGTGGCTTCAGCTTGGCCCCTGGCCGCTGCTGTTCATGCTGATGTTCGTGGTCTTTATTCTCGGCTTTTTCTTCGACTGGCTGGAGATCACCCTGATCATCCTGCCAGTCTTCGCACCGGTCATCCAGACCATGGCCCCCGCCTTCGCGCCCCATCTCGGGCTTGAGGCGCCGACCAACAATGCACAGCTCGAATTCGTGCAGCAGCAGGTGATCTACTGGTTCGCCATCATCGTGGCGATCAATCTGCAGACATCGTTCCTGACGCCGCCCTTCGGCTTTGCGCTCTTTTACATGAAGGGCGTGGCCAAGGAGATGGTTTCGATGCAGCAGATCTATAAGGGCATTATCCCCTTCGTGATCCTGCAGCTGATCGGTCTGGCCCTTGTTGTTATCTGGCCGGAAATCACGCTCTGGCTGCCCAGCGTGTTGCTGGATTAACGCTGCCCGCAACGAGAAAAAAGCGCCCGGCATTGCCGGGCGCTTTTGCATTGAAGCTCGTTTAAAGCGGGTTCAGCCCTCTGAAAATTCCGCCCGGATTGCATCGCTGTGCTGGCCGAGTGACGGGACCGGGCCGAAGGACATATCCGCTCCGACGAACTGTGCCGGGGGTGCCACCACATCGATGGTGCCGACCGGAGTTTCCACCGGCACCTGCCGCAATGCCGGATGCTCCAGCACATCGGCCACGCTGTTGATGGCCCCGAAGGCGATGCCCGCCGCCGTCAGTTTATCCTTAACCCGGTCACGGCTCAGCGTGCCGAAGACGCCGTTGATCGCATCGTTCATCGCCCCGCGATTGGCCACCCGGTCAGTGTTGGTGCGGAACCGCTCGTCATCCGCGATCCCTTCATCCCCGAGCACGTCCTTACAGAAACGGCGCCACTCCCGGTCGTTCTGCACGGCGATCAGGATCATGTCCCCGCCGGCACAGACATAGGCGCCATAAGGCGCGATGGCCGGATGGCTGAGGCCGATACGCTGTTCCTTCAGCACGCCATAGGCCTGATGCAGCAGCCAGGGCGACATCCATTCGGTCATGCCCCCGAAAAGCGGCAGCTTGATCTGGCTGCCCTCGCCGGTCCGTGCCCGCAGCAGCAGCGCCTCAAGCACCGCTGTCCGGGCGAACATGCCGCAAGCGATATCGCAGATCGAAACCCCGACCCGCCCCATTTCCTCTTTCGAGCCGGTGACCGAGATCAACCCGCTCTCCGCCTGAACCAGAAAGTCATAGGCCTTCATCTTGGCATAGGAACCCTCGTCCCCGTAGCCACTGATATCCACCGTGGTCAGCCGTGGATAGCGTTTACGGAGATCGTCGGAGCCGAGACCAAGCCGGTCCGTTGCACCCGGCGCCAGGTTCTGCAGGAAAACGTCGGCTTTCCCCATGATCCGGTGCAGCAGGGCCAGATCGTCCGGATTCTTCAGATCCGCGACCAGACTTTCCTTGCCCCGGTTGAGCCACATGAAAAAGGCGCTCTCGCCCTTTATCTCGTGGTCATAGCCGCGTGCGAAGTCTCCCTCGGCGCGTTCGATCTTGATCACACGGGCACCGGCATCGGCCAGGCGGGAAGCGCAATAGGGCGCCGCCACTGCCTGATCGATGGAAAGCACCAGCATGCCGTCGAGCGGCTTTGTCATGATGTCCTCTCCCCGCTCAATAGGAACGCGGCAGGCCAAGCACATGCTCGGCGAGGAAGGACAGGATCATGTTGGTGGAGATCGGCGCCGTGCGGTACAGCCGGGCCTCGCGGAACTTGCGCTCCACGTCATATTCCTCGGCAAACCCGAAACCGCCATGGGTTTGCAGACAGGTATCCGCCGCATCCCAGGCTGCTTCCGCCGTCAGCAGCTTCGCCATGTTGGACTCGGGGCCACACGGCTCTCCGGCCTCGAACAGCCTGGCCGCCTTCTCCGCCATCAAGGCCGCGGCCTCGGTTGCCGCGAACGCCTTGGCGATCGGGAACTGCACGCCCTGGTTCTGCCCGATCGGGCGGCCGAACACTTTCCGGTCGTTGGCGTAATTCGTCGCCTTCTCGATGAACCAGCGGGCATCTCCGATACTCTCATGCGAGATCAGGATGCGCTCCGCGTTCATGCCGTCGAGGATATAACGGAAGCCTTTGCCTTCCTCACCGATCAGATTCTCGGCGGGCACTTCGAGATTGTCGAAGAAGACTTCCGTCGTCGCATGATTGACCATCGCGCGGATCGGCCGAATTTCCAGCCCGTTACCCTTCGCCTCGCGCATATCGACGATGAAGACGGACAAGCCGTCGGTGCGTTTCTTCACCTCGTCCTTCGGCGTGGTCCGGGCGAGCAACAGCATCAGGTCGGAATGCTCTGCGCGCGAGGTCCAGACCTTCTGACCATTCACGACATATTTGTCATTGCCCTTTTTCACCGCCGTGGTGGAGAGGGAAAGCGTATCGGTGCCGCTGGTCGGCTCCGTCACCCCGAAAGCCTGCAGGCGCAGCTCCCCGCTGGCGATCTTCGGCAGATATTTTTTCTTCTGCTCCTCGTTCCCGTGCCGGAGCAGGCTGCCCATGATGTACATCTGGGCATGGCAGGCGCCGCCATTGCAGCCGGATTTGTGGATTTCCTCGAGGATCGCCGCCGCCGCGCTGATGGACAGCCCGCTGCCGCCATATTCCTCCGGGATCAAGACCGCGAGATAGCCGGACTCGGTCAGTGCCTGGACGAATTCCGTCGGATAGGCGCGCTCCCGGTCTTTCTCCCGCCAATACTCCCCTGGAAAATCCGCGCAAAGCGCCTGAACGGCACGCCTGATCTCGGCGATAACATCGCTGTCCGTACTCATATGTCCTCCCGTTGCGGCTCGTGGGTACGGCCGCAATCTGGTTTCAGTCTTCTTTCAGTTTGAAGATAGCAAGCCGGACAGCAATCCGGCCCTCCTTCAAATTGCGATAGATGTGTTTCTGCTTCTGGACGAAGGACTCGCCCATGATGACCGGCGCACCTGTCGGCGGCTCCGGCTCGCCCTTTTCCACGCGCAGCTGACGCGCCGCGCGCTGATCGTCGAGATAGGTCTCGACCAGGGCTGACTGATCTTCCGACCGTTCGGTCATGAGTCCGGCGGCATTCGCCGCCGCCTCAACCGCATCGGCCGGGATCAGATGGCTGTGTTCAGGAAGGGTGGCCCAGGGGACGGGCATATGGATCGGCTCTCCCGATCCGGCAACCACGTCATAAAGCCCGAACCTGCCACCCGGTTTCAGAACCCGGGCGATTTCGCGATAGAGTCCCGCCTTGTCGGCGATATTCATCGCCACATGCAGGGTGAAAATCACGTCAAAACTGTTGTCGGGGAACGGCATGGCGAGCGCGTCGCCCTGCTCGATCCGGATCCTCTCCAGCCCGACCAGCGCATTGAGCTGCCGGGCGCTGTCACAAAACGCCTCGGTCAGATCGATACCGGTGACATCCGCGTCATAACGGCTCGCGGCCATACGGGCCGGGCCACCAAGACCGCAGCCGACATCCAGCACCTTGTCCCCGGCCTTGATATCGAGACTGTCGAGAAATTCCCGCGCCGCCGTCCGGCCGCGCAGATGCATCTGATCGACGGAATGCAGATCCGCTTCAGTGATCCGGTCCCGACTGAGACCGGAGGCTTCAAGAATTGCGATCAGCCGATCCGCCAGCCCGTCCGAGCTGTAATGCGAGGTGACGTCCGGCAGATCAACCATGAGACGCTCTAGCCCCAGGTTCCGAATTCGGGAGGCTGAATGATGCTGCCCTGATAGGTCAGCCCCGGCTCCCGGTCTTTCGCCAGCAGCAGCGGCCCGTCGAGATCGACCACGGCACATCCCTGCGCCACGAGCACGCCCGGCGCCATGGCAAGCGAGGTGCCGACCATGCAGCCGACCATCACCTCGAAGCCCATCTCCAGAGCCTTGTCGCGCAACACCAGCGCCTCGGTCAGACCGCCGGTCTTGTCGAGCTTGATGTTGATCATGTCGTATTTGCCGACAAGCGCATCGAGGGTCTTGCTGTCGTGGCAGCTCTCATCGGCGCAGACCGGGACCACCCGGTCGAGACCGCGCAGCCCTTCATCGTCCGCCGCGGGCAGCGGCTGCTCGATCATGACGACACCGAGCTCGGCGAATTTCGGTGCGTATTCCTGATACTGAGCAACGGTCCAGCCTTCATTGGCATCGACCACGAGCTTCGCATTCGGGGCGTTCTTGTGGATCAGGGCAACCCGCTCAAGATCCTTTTCGTCCCCGGTCATCTTCAGTTTCAGAACCGGACGCGCCGCGTTCTCGGCTGCTTTCGCGCCCATCACTTCCGGCTCGTCCACGCCGAGCGTGAAGACGGTCGTGACCGGTTTCGGCTCGGACAGGCCCGCAAGTTCCCAGGCCCGTTTGCCGGTTTGTTTTGCCTCAAGATCCCAGAGGGCACAGTCGATGGCATTGCGCGCGGCGCCCGGTGCGAGTGCCGCCGCCAGACCGGCACGATCCATACCGTTGGCAAGTTCACCCGCCACGGACTCGATCTGGTCCGCAACGCTGTCCAGCGTTTCGCCGTAGCGTTTGTAGGGAAAGCATTCGCCCATGCCGGCGACATCGTCGCCGGCAATTTCCACAACAATGACTTCCGACTCTGTCCGCGCGCCCCGGGAGATCCGGAAGACCCCCTGCAGCGGCCAGCTTTCACGACGGACGGTGACCGACCTGTACATCGACTGTTCCTCTTGCGGTGGGTAGGCCTAAAGCGGCATGTTATCGACGATGGCACCGACGCCGTTGCGGATAGGATCCACAGCCGGCAGGCCCGTCTCGTCGCTGGCTTTCTTCAGGAACTCCTCGGCGGCCTTGTCGTCCAGGCTGGAGGTGTTGATGCAGACGCCGACGAACTGCGCATCCGGGTTCGTCAGGCGGGCGGCCTGCAGATAGTACGGAATGCACTCGGTCAGGCTCGGCACCTTGTATTCCGGCAGGCCGCGCATGTGCGGGCGATTGGCTTCATGGCAGAGCACCAGCGCATCCGGCTGGGCACCGTGGATCAGGCCCATGGTAACGCCCGCATACGAGGCGTGAAACAGCGAGCCCTGGCCTTCAACCAGATCCCAGTGATCCGCATCGTTGGCCGGTGCCAGTTCCTCGACGGCGCCGGAGATGAAGTCGGAAACGACCGCATCGACGGAAACACCGGAGCCAGCAATGAAGATACCGGTCTGGCCTGTCGCCCGGAAGGTCGCCTTCACATTGCGGTTGTGCAGCTCCCGTTCGATGGCGAGGGCGGTGAACATCTTGCCGACGGAACAGTCGGTGCCGACCGGAAGCAGCCGCTTGCCGGTGCGCTTCTTGCCGTTCGCGACGGAGAAGGTGCCGGTCGGGTGGCGCACGTCATAAAGGCCGAGGCCCTTTTCCTTCGCCTTTGCCGCCAGCGAGGGAATGGTGCTGATACGGGTATGCAGGCCGCTGGCGATCTCCATGCCGAGATCGAGCGCCTTTTCCAGTTCGACCAGCCAGGTGTCCGGCATGAAGCCGCCACGATTGGCCACGCCGAGAATGACGGTCTTCACACCGGCTTCGGCTGCTTCCTCGATGGTCATGTCCGGAAGTTTCAGGTCCGCGTTGCAGCCCGGCAGGCGGAACTGACCGACGCACCAGTCTTCGCGCCAGACCTTCACGCCATTGGCGGTCTTTGCTGCGAGCTGATCGGGCGCATCGCCCAGGAACATAAGATAAGGATTGCGGATTTCCACGACGTCACCTTGGCAAAAATGTGGTTGCGCATTGCCCCGGACGGGGCACGAAATAATCAGTGCCCGCGCCCAGGGGAGTTTTATCGACCTTTTGTCCGGCCTCCCTTGCGGGGCCGGCGACCTTGGTCAGCTCTCCTCCAGATGGACTTCATGATCACCAGAGGGTGCCACTTTCCATCCGGACGCTACACTTCGCCACAGAAGATAGGCGGAAAGTGCCAGCAACGCTACTCCGATAATCGGCCGGACGAAGCCTTCCATCATGAAAAGCGGGACCGAGATCGCAGCCAGCAGGACCGGAACATAGGCAAGGGTCCAGGCTTTGGTTTCCCGCGCCTTCTGGTACCAGGGGAAGCCGATTGAGAAGGCCGACACAATCAGGAAGAAGAGTGACCACGGCCGGGTGATGAACAGCATCAGATCGCTGTCCGTCGCCAGGGAGCGGGAGAGATTGAGCTCCGCGACATGGCCAAGCACCACGCCGAGAATGATCGGCGCCAGCGGAAAGCCGAGTTGCCGCATGACGTAGCCGACGATTCCGAACGAGAACAGCACCCAGATATCGTAAGTGATGTTGTTCAGGGCAAAGACCCCGATCGCGCAATAGGCCAGGATCACAGAGGCCAGCATATACATCGGAATCCGCGTCACCATCACGAACAGCCGCAGCGTCACGGACTGCATGGCGATCATGATGAAATGAGCCAGGAAGAACGCGACGAAGATGGCGTAGGCCAGATCCGGATTGTCGGTGATGAAAGTCGGGCTCGGCTGAACATTGTGGATCAGCAGGGCACCGAGCATGACGGCGGTAATGATGTCGCCGGGAATGCCGAGAGCCATCATGGTGATCAGGGCACCACCGGCTGTCGCGTTGTTCGATGCCTCGGGCGCGATGATGCCGTCCGGCGTTCCCGTCCCGAATTTTTCCGGCGTTTTGGATGCCTTCTTCGCCTGATCATAGGCGAGGATATTCGAGATTGAACTTCCCGCCGCCGGGAGCACACCGGTAAAGACGCCGATAAAGGAGGACCGGAGCAGGTTCACCCAGCGGGCGAACACCATCTTGATTGCATTCACATGCTCGATACGAACCCGGGCATCCGCACCGCGCGCATCCATCAGGGGCTGCCGGGCTTTTACCCGGTCCTGCAGATCCGACAGAAGCTGACTGAAGGCGAAGAGGCCGATCAGGACCGGCAAAAAGGTAAAGCCGGATTCCAGATCCTCGAACCCGAAGCTGAAACGCGCGACGCCGTTCACTTCATCCTCGCCGACCGTGGCGATGAAAAGCCCCAATGCACCGGCAATCATGCCCTTGACCAAATTCTCGCCGGACAGGCTGGCGGTGATGGTCAGCGCGAAAAGCACGAGAGAGAAATAGTCCCACGGGCCGAACTCGAGACCAATCACGGCGAGGCGCGGCGCCAGGGTAACGAGCAGTACGGCACTGAACATACCGCCGAAGAAGGACGACCAGACGCCAAGACCGAGCGCGAGGCCCGGCTTGCCGTTCCGCGCCATCGGAAAACCGTCGAATGTCGTGGCAATGGAGGATGGTGTGCCCGGAATACCGGTCAGCATGCCGGACATCAAACCACCCGACAGGCCACCGACATAAACGCCGATCATGGTCGACAGCCCTTCAACCGGGCTCAGCCCGAAGGTGAAAGGCAGCGTCAGAACGACGGCCATGGCGATCGTGAAGCCCGGGATCGCTCCAGCGATCAAACCGGCCGTGACGCCGACTGTCATCAGCACCAGGTTCCACGGCGCGAAGACATCGGCGAAGGCGTACATAAGAGTGTCGATCATCGCGCTCTTCCTAATTCAGCTGCAGGAGTTCGCCGTCCGGCAGCAGAACGCCGAGACCGAAGGTAAAGATGGTCCACATCAGCCCGACCATGCCGACGGCAATGGCCAGATGAAGAGGCACACGTTTCAACTCCGGCTCACCCAGAAGCGTCAGAGCGAGGAAAACGAAGCCAACACCGCCCAGCAGCATGCCGAGATAAGGCATGGTCACAAGGAAGAGGAAAAACAGGATATAGACGGTGATTGCGTTCCGGTACCGGCCAATGCCACCGCTTGCGGCAGAGCTCTCCGGTTTGGCAACGGCGGGCTTAAGCACGCTCTGCCCGAACATTGCGAGGCAAAAGACCGTCAGTATCCCGAGCACGGCCTGCGGCCAGACGCTCGACTGCATGGTCCCGTAACTCGTGTCCTCGATCTCCAGGCTCGCGGAAATCATCACACCGCAAAAGACCAGAAGCAACAGAGACACCAACGTATCGCGGTTCAAACGCGCCACCGGCTTTCCTCCATATCCCTATCGTTAAATGCAAACGGCGGCCCCCGGAAAACGGGAGCCGCCGCGCGCCGGGCTGATTAATCAGTTGCCCTTGTACAGTCCAACTTCGATCGCGATCCGCTTCCAGTCCGCGAAGGTTTTCTCGAAATACTCGGTGTATTCTTTCGGGCCGAGATAATTCACATCCGTGCCCTTCGCCGTCATCGCCTCGATGACCTTCGGGTCGGCAGCCGCTTTCTTGAAGATTTCGGCATAGTGATTGATCACGTCCTGGCTGGCGCCCTTCGGCAGCACAATGCCCCGGTCCGTACCATAGACCAGATCATAGCCCTGTTCCTTCAGGGTCATGACGTCCGGGATTTCCGCGTTCCGCTTCGGCGTGGTGATGCCAAGTGCTTTCAGCTCATTGGTCTGGATGTACTTCTTGGCCGAGGCGAGGTTGATTTCACCGATATCGATATTCTTTGCCAGAAGCGCGGTCATCCGCTGACGGGTACCGTCGTAGGAGACATGCTTGAACTTCACGCCGGCCGCATCTTCAACCAGCAGGAAGATGAAGTGGCTGGTGGAGCCGAGCGTGCCGCCAGCCGTCACAGAACCGGGTTCCTTCTTCGCGGCGGCAACCAGTTCCTTGATATTGTTATACGGCACGTCCGGGCTGGCACCGATGATCGCCGGAGTCCGGGTCAGCAGCGCAACCGGCTCGAAAGCGTCCCAGGTGAAGTCCACCCGACCATTGAAGAAGCTGGTCATCGCGCTCTGGTGAATAGCGAAAAGCGTGCAGCCATCCGGCTTCGCTTTGCGGGCTTCCTTGGCGCCCTTGTTGCCGCCCTGGCCGCCGATATTCACGACCTGCAGCTTCGGATCCGCACCGGCTTCGTTCGCTGCTTCTACAAATTGGCGGAAGATCACGTCGGTACCGCCGCCAGCGCCCCACGGCACGATCAGCTTGGCTGTACGGCAGGACAGATCCGCAGCCTGCGCCGCCGGCATACCAGCAAAGGCGACGGAAGCCGTCGCAAGCGCCGCAAAGAGTGCTGTCTTGAATTTCATTTTATTCTCCCTGTAGACACACCGGCCAAACGGGCGGCGCTCGAAATTCTTCAGGCGCACTGGGAGCGCGCCAATCTTGTGACTGACACCCTATGAATACACAGTCACCTGTCAACTGTTCACAATCATTCGGACGCGCATTCCATTGCCGCGCGTATAAAGACAAAAAAATTCATCCAATAACGGGACATATTATTTCAACGAAGTCTTTGATCTTCAGCTTTTTTGCCCCAGGCGTTTGCCGTTATTTTGACGTTGAAGCATTTCTGTCCAGTCCGCGGAAAGATTTTCAAGATATCGTGCGAATCCATCGCCCGCGACCAGAGCTGTCTCTGTTCCGTATTCCTTGTGCAGCTCGGACAGAACGCCCCGGGTTTCCAGAACCTTCCGCATGATCGCAACAAGGCTCTTCACAATATCGTCCGGCATGTCGCGTGGCCCGAAGAGGCCGTGGTCAATTCCAAATGTCAGCCCGCCAGCCTCGGCACCGAGCGTCGGCACCCCCGGCAGCATGCCCGGCGCGAACGCGCCGCTGACCGCGAGCACGTCAAGTTCCTTCCCCTTGCTGCGAGCGGCGGCAGCCCTGAGAGAGATGAACCCCGCCACGCCCGGAGGACCGCTCACCAATTCCCGATAGCGCGCCAGTCCGGTCGGATAGCTCCGGACCCTGAAACGCACACCAAGCGCCTCCTCCATCCTCAGAAACAGCATTTGCTCCAGTGGATCTTCGACCAGGGCAAACGTCACGCTCTCTGCTTTGTCTCTGAGCTGGGCAAGCATGCCGGAAAAGCTTGGCGGCTCGGGTTCCTGACCTTTCGGAGTCGCGGGAGGTGGCCCGCCAGTCGACAGAGCGATTGCCATCGGCGTCCGGGTCAGGAGAGCCACCGGCTTGAAATCGCGCCAATCGGTCTTGCCCTTGTCCAGAATTTCAAACGCCACCTGAATCTGCGAGTCGAGCATCAGGGTGCACCCGTTCGGCGCCGCATCCTCGAGCAGCCGGCGGGCAATATCACGGGGCCGGTTGCGAACACGGAAGCTGGTGCCGCCGAGTTTCGTCGCAGCCTCCGCGACGGCGCGGCCGACCAAATCTCCGGCGGAGCCGACCGCGGACGGCACGATAATGGAAACCGTGATACAGGAAAGCTCTTGTGCCCGCGCCTCATCCGGGCGCATGCCCAGCCCCAGGACGGTCAAGATCACAAGCATCAGGAACTGAAACGGTCTCATTGTACTCCCATTCGGCTGGGTACTCCCATTCGGCTGGCGCCCCACTATACCCGGCCCCGGATCACCGTCCAGCGGCACCAAATTATCTCGAACATTTGACCTGTAAGGATTTTCCGCTACAGAAGGACGGCGGACTCAACGCGTGATCTGGAACGAGGGAAACAGAAATGGCTGGAAATATGAAGGTCGGAATTGGCGGACTGGGCGCAATCGGCCTGACACTGGCCCGCGCGATTACAGACGGCCGCCTGCCAGGCCTGGAACTTGGCGCCGTTTCTGCCCGCGACGTTGAAAAAGCTCAGAAAAACATGTCATCCATTGGCGCCAGCGCGCCCGTCGTGTCTCTGGAAGCGTTGGCGGAATCCTGCGACGTCGTCGTTGAATGCGCTCCGGCTTCGGTCTTTTCGGTCATCGCGGAAGCAGCCATCGCCAAGGGACGGGTCTTTATTCCGGTCAGCATCGGCGCTCTGCTCAATCACATGGAGCTTGTTGAAAAAGCGAAGGAAACCGGCGCCCGGCTCATTCTGCCAACCGGCGCCCTGATCGGTCTGGACGCCGTGCGCGCCGCCGCGGAAGGCACCATCGCATCCGTGACTCTCGAAACCCGGAAGCCGCCACGCGGTCTCGCCGGTGCTCCTTACCTTGTTGAGAACGACATCTCCGTCGAGGGACTGACTGACGCGAAAAAGGTTTTCGAGGGAAATGCCCGGGCTGCCGCCAAAGGCTTCCCGGCCAATGTCAATGTTGCGGCAGCTCTCAGCCTTGCGGGTATCGGCCCGGACCAGACCAGCGTCGAGATCTGGGCCGATCCGTCCGTCACCCGGAACACCCATACAATCAGGGTCGAGGCGGACAGCGCGCGCTTCACCATGACGATTGAGAATATTCCGACGGAAGAGAACCCGAAGACGGGCAAGATCACGGCACTCAGTGTGATTGCAACCCTGCGCCGTCTGAACGCACCGCTAACCGCTGGAACCTGACCGCCGGCCCCAGCTGACAACCGGGCCGGTGGCCTAGTAGCTAGCTAAGCAGATTGAGCATGCCGCCGCCGCCGCTGATATTCTGGAAGAGGCCAACCAAAGCTGCGTTCTTGGGCTGCACCGTGGTGCTGCCCCCGATCGCTTCCAGGTCCTTCTTCACCAGATATTGCTCGATGAACTTGATCGCATAGTTGGTGTTCTCAAGCGGTTTAAGAAAATCGAGAGACTCCGCCGACCCGCTGGTATTGCTGAGCGATGATTGTTTCTCAGTCAGAATCGATTTCTGGATATTCAGCGTGAACTTTTCGGCATTGATCCGGCTCAGCGTCGAGCCGACCGAGAACAGCGCATCATTCAGGATACTCTCACGCGATGCCGCCGCCCCGCCGCTCACGGCGGCATACTGAAGTGAGCTCAGGGAATTTTCGAAATCCTCCTTGAAGCCGCCCTGCGCATCGACCGTGATCGTCGTCGCCAGCGTTCCGAGAACGACCTTAAGATCTCTTCCATATTCCTTGAGCAGGTTGTCCCCACTTGCGCCGGCACGTTCGATAATCTTGTCCAGATCGCCCCGGATCTGACGGATCTCAGCATCGATAGAACCAAGCGGATCTGCGACATTCGCCGCAAAAGCAAAGACCTTCCGGTCCGTGACCAGGTTGTCTTTCAACTCGGAAAGAGAGTCGGTTACCGTCGTGTCGATGTTGCTTAGAATGCCGCTCGCATTTGCCTTGGAAAGGCTGGCGGGCAAGCCGGAAAGAATATCAGCATCCAGGGAACCGCCGCGAGCATCAATGCTCTTCCCGGAATTTGCATCAGCCTCATAGCTGATCGTTCCGCCGGTTAACAGATTATCGAATGTGAATGTGTTCGTACCGTCCGTCGCCGAACCAGCGTTGTTGATGAGCGAGGTCAATTCATCAAGCTTGGCGCCGTAAGCCGTGTTCAATTCGTCGATATCGGCGTCTTCTTCCTTGGCATCCTGTGCCAGTGCACGAATCTCGGAGATCACTCCCGCTGCTTTGGCGAGACGTGTCAGCCCGTCATCAACCGCAGAAATTCCCTGAGAGAGGGACTGCGTATTCAGGGAATAGCCGAAATTCACGTCCTTTATGCTGCCAGCGAAACTGGAGGCATTAACACCATTCTGGACCTTCGCGGATTTGAAATCCTTTTCGATCGAATCGAAACTGGCCTCGGCCGCCGCGATACCAGAGGACAGGCTCCCCAGATTGATTGCCTGAAAAGCCGTGTTCGCACTATCCAGATTTGTCAGAAAATTGGAGAGATCGGAAGAGCCGGTCACAACCGCAGTGCCATCCGCCTTCACCACCGTCGTCACTTTGGACGACGGCATGGCATCGATCCCGCTGCCCGCATCGCCTGACGGTAACAGCAGATTTTCGGTCGTTCCGGCTGTGCTATCGGTGTAATTTGATCCCTTGATAAAACCGTCAGCGTCAGTGATCTCGGATACCAACTCGTCGAACTCATTCTTCAGCGCATCGAGTTCTTCCTGGGTTTCAACCTCGGCCGCTTCCTTGAAAATCGCATCAATGCGTTTGATATTCGAATCTGTGTTGGTCAGTGCCTTTTCGGCTGCTGCTATCAGCCCCTGCTGACGGATCAGCTCCGGGATTGCCGCTTCCTGAACCGGGATTTCGTTCGCAAGGACCCCGCCCGGATTCGTAATATTATCAATATCCAACAGATGAATGCGAAGATCCTCGAGCTGGTCCTGCAGGGAAGACAGCTCGATACTTGCGTTAGTGGTTGCGGCAAGTCCGGTTTTGATCGCGCCTAGATCGTCGTTGACCAGATCGAGTTGAGTTTTGGATTTAGTTTCGCCGTCCCGGTCCAGCGTGTTCAGCTTGTCGAAATCGAGTTTTGCATCGATTAGGGACTGCTGCTTGAGCACGGACTGGTTGGCAATCTGAGCCGGCAGGCTAAGAGCCGTCGTCACGATGTTACGCAGCGGCAGATCACCAAGAATTTCAAGTGCGCTATCAACTTCATTGATACGCCGCAGGAAAAACACCGCCTCGCGTGCCGCCGGACTTTCAAGCCCGATAGAAACCTCAAACGCATTGGTCAGGTAATCGTCGATGACATCGGTCTGCGCATCAGCCGTCTTTAGCTTGGTGAAGCCTTCATTCTTGACGTTCAGGAACTTCGTAAACTCACCGTAACGCGCATCGGCCAGCCGGTTCGAATAGGAGTTCGGGTCATCCGGATCGCTGTTGATGATCGCTTTCAGCTTGCCGGGATTGTTCAGTTCCGATTCCAGCCCGAAAGCCGTCAGAACAAATTCGAGAGTTTTCCGGTCAGCCAGGAAATCCTCAACCGAATTGATCTCGCTCGCGCTCGACTGAAAGTTTTTGATGCTTTTCTGAACAGCCGCGCTTTCGTAGAAGTCGCGACGCGCGCCTTCGGGGTCCCGCTTGTATTTTGCGAAGGCAGCAACACCCGTCGTGGTCCCGCCACTGCTGGTACTGAAGGACCCACCCAAAATGCTCAATGCGGCGGCTGCGTTAGTCATCGAACCCTC
>NZ_CAXBDC010000083.1:0-20502 GCF_963974195.1 uncultured Nisaea sp. | reverse complement strand
CGGAGCTGCAGGGCATCATGGGTCGCTATTATGCCTTGCATGATGGTGAGGCGCCGGAAGTCGCCGATGCCATCGCAGATCACTACGCGCCGCAGGGTCCAAACGACCGCTGTCCGACTGCGCCGGAAAGCATAGTTGTCGCGCTTGCGGACAAGCTGGACACGCTTGCCGGTTTCTTTGCTATCGACGAGAAGCCGACTGGATCGAAGGATCCGTTCGCCTTGCGTCGCGCCGCGCTTGGTGTGATTCGCCTAATCGTCGAGAACAAGCTACGCCTACCGCTGAGTTTAGCTTTCAAGAACGCGGCAGATTCTTATGACTATGAAGAAGTCGGTGCGCCGGACGGGATTCTCGATTTCTTCGCGATCGCCTGAAAGTCCATTTGCGCGAAGGTGGTGTTCGGCACGACTTGGTGTCCGCCGTCTTTGCTCTTGGTGACGAGGACGATCTGGTCCGTCTGCTCGCTCGCGTAACCGCATTGCAGTCCGTGCTTTCCACCGATGACGGTGCCAACCTTCTGGCGGGCGTTCGCCGGGCGGGGAACATTGTTCGTGCCGAGGAAAAGAAGGACGGGGCGGCTCATGACGGCGGCACCGACGACAGCCTGCTTGCGCAGGATGAGGAGAAGGCGCTTTCACAGGCTCTGATTGTGGCAGAAGATGGGGCTGACAAGGCCCTTGCCAGTGAGGATTTCGAAGCAGCCATGGCAGCTCTTGCGAGTCTGCGCGGGCCGGTCGATGCCTTCTTCGACAAGGTGACGGTGAATGTCGATGATCCGGCGGTGCGCCGGAACCGCCTCGCGCTGTTGGCGCGGGTTGGATCGGCGGCGCACAGGATCGCGGATTTCTCGAAGATAGAGGCCTGACGGCGGCGCGATGGAGAAGTGGATCTACACATTCGGCGGGGGAGTGGCAGAAGGCTCCGCCGGTATGGAAGATCTGCTTGGCTCCAAGGGTGCCAACCTGGCCGAGATGAGTGCGATCGGGCTGCCCGTGCCGCCCGGTTTCACCATCACCACCGATGTCTGCGGCTATTATCACAGCCACGGCAGCAGTTTTCCGGACACGCTTGATGCGGCCGTCCGGGAAGGGCTGGCCCAGCTTGAAAAAGCGAGAGGCGCCCGGTTCGGCGATCCGGAAAACCCGCTGCTCGTCTCCGTGCGTTCCGGCAGTGCCGCCTCGATGCCGGGGATGATGGACACGGTGCTCAATCTCGGCCTCAACGATGCCGTGGTCGAGGGCCTGGCCCGGAAGTCCGGCGATCGCCGTTTCGCCTACGATTGCTACCGCCGCTTCATTAATATGTATGGCGAGGTCGTGCTCGATGTGGACGGCTTCCTGTTCGAGGAGGCCGCCGACGAAATCAAGGAAGATCACGGCGCCGATTTCGACCGCGATCTTTCCGCCGACGCTTTTGCCGAGATGGTCACGCGCTTCAAGGAGATCGTCGAGAGCGAGTCCGGCGAGCGTTTCCCGGATGATCCGCTGGAGCAGCTCTGGGGCGCCATCGGCGGGGTCATCCGGTCCTGGAACAACCAGCGCGCGGTGATCTATCGCTCCCTGCATCATATCGCGGACGATACCGGCACCGCTGTTACCGTGCAGGCCATGGTGTTCGGCAATCTCGGCCAGGAAAGCGTCACCGGCGTTGCCTTTACCCGCAATCCCTCGACCGGGGTGAAGGAGCCCTACGGCGAGTATCTGCCCAACGCCCAGGGCGAGGATGTGGTCGCCGGATTGCGCACGCCGTTGCCGCTTGTGGAGAGCGCCATGCATGGCGCGGCGGAGGATGCGGAAGCGCTGTCCGCCCATGCGCCTGGCCTGTTCGACAAGCTACAGACCCTGTGCGACCGTCTTGAGCGTCATTATGGCGACGTGCAGGACATTGAATTCACGGCCGAGGACGGGGAGCTGTTCCTGCTGCAGACCCGGTCCGCCAAGCGCACGGTCGAGGCCGGGTTGAAGATCGCCGTCGATATGGAGCGGGAAGGCCTGATCTCACGCCGGGATGCGGTGATGCGGGTCAATCCGGACGATCTCGACAGCCTGCTTTATCCATCCGTCGATCCCTCGGTGGGCGCGGAGCCGATTGCCCGCGGCTTGCCGGCATCGCCCGGGGCAGCCAGCGGTATTGTCGTGTTCGATCCGGACGATGCCATCAGCCGGTCCCGCGATGGTGCGAACGTCATTCTGGTTCGCAAGGAAACCAGCCCGAACGACATTCACGGCATGCATGCCGCGGTCGGTATCGTCACCGCACGCGGCGGTCTGACCAGTCATGCGGCGGTGGTGGCCCGTGGCATGGGGCGGCCCTGCATCTGCGGCGCCAGCACGGTCCGGATCGATGCGGCGGGAACTTGTTTCACCGTCGGCGACGTGACCGTGCACGACGGCGACGAGATCACGCTCGACGGCACCGGAGGCGGGATCTATCTCGGTCGCATTCCAACCATCGAGCCGCAGCTTCCGGAAGACCTGAAGACGCTTGTGTCCTGGGCCGACGAGATCCGCAAGCTCGACGTGCGGGCCAATGTCGAGACCATGGAAGATGCCCGCGCCGCCCATGCCTTCGGGGCGGACGGTATCGGTCTGGTCAGCACGGAGCATACCTTCTTCGCGCCGGAACGGATCATGACCGTGCGGGAGCTGACCCTGGCCCGGAACGAAAAGGAGCGAAAGCCTTCGCTTGACCGTCTGTTCCCGTTGCAGCGGGCCGATTTCACCAGACTGTTCCGTGAGCTGCGCGGCTTCCCGGTGGCGGTCCGCCTGCTTGACCCGCCGCTGGATGAGGTCCTGCCGGATTCCGACGCGGAGTATCGGGAGACAGCCGAGATGCTCGGCCTGCCGATCGAGGCGGTGCGCAAGCGGGTCGCGGCGGTGCGCCAGATCGTGCCGGTGCTCGGCCATCGCGGCTGCCGTCTGGCGATCTCCTATCCGGAAATCACCGACATGCAGGTCCGCGCCATGTTCGTGGCGGCGAGCGATGTGCTGAAGGAGTTCGGCGATACGGTGACGCTGGAAATCACCGTGCCGCTGGTCGTCGGCAAGCGGGAGTTCGATTTCGTCCGGGTCATTGTCGACCGGGTGGCGGCGGAGGTCGAGCAGGAGACCGGGTGCACAATCGCCTATCGGGTAGGCACCCTGATCGAGCTGCCCCGGGCCGCGCTGCGCGCCGGGGAGATTGCCAAGAGCGCGGATTTCTTCAGTTTCGGCACGGACGATCTGACGCGCACCGTCTTCGGCATGTCGCGCGACGATGCCGACGCGTTCCTGACCACCTACATGAACAATTCCGTGGTCGATCTCGATCCCTTCGTCACCCTCGATATCGAAGGCGTCGGCGAACTTGTGCGGATCGCGACGGAACGCGGCCGCGCGGAAAACCCGAAATTGCTGATTGGCATCTGTGGCGAGCATGGCGGGGACGCCAAGACTGTCCGCTTCTGCCATTCCATCGGGCTCGACTACGTCTCCTGCACGCCGAACCGCCTGCCGGTGGCCCGCATTGCCGCCGCCCAGGCGACAATCGAAGGCGCGAAAATTTCCTGAAAACCGTCGGGCCATTGAGGCAGATCAATGCTCAATATTTAGAATCATTCTAAATATTGAGCTGGCTCATAAAACAATAAAAACACAGAGCCTTTTCAACCGTCTAACGGGACCGTCATCAGGCGGCCCAACGACAATCGGAAAGGACAGACGATATGTTTGGGACAAAATGGCATGCACGTTCCGTCGCGGGCCTGCTGACACTCGCGATATTTGCGGCGCCGTCCGTGGCCCGGGCGGACGAGTTGCTGGAAGAGGCGCGAAGTTATTTCGAGCCGATCCCGTCGGTCGTGCCGGCGGTGCGGGACAATGCGGTGACGCATGAGAAGGTGGAGCTCGGCAAGATGCTCTTCTTCGATCCGCGGCTTTCTTCCAGCCATCTGATCAGCTGCAACACCTGCCACAATCTTGGCATGGGCGGTGACGACAATCTCGAGACTTCGATCGGCCACGGTTGGGCCAAGGGGCCGCGCAATGCACCGACGGTGCTGAACGCGGTCTTTAATGTCGCCCAGTTCTGGGATGGCCGGGCGGAAGATCTGAAGGCGCAGGCCAAGGGGCCGATCCAGGCCGGTGTGGAGATGAACAACAAGCCGGAGGCCGTGGAAATCACGCTTCGGAGCATGCCGGAATATCGCGCGCGGTTTGCCCGCGCTTTTCAGGGCGAGGAGCATCCGGTCACGTTCGACAATATGGCCAAGGCCATCGAGGCATTCGAGGCGACGCTGATCACTCCCGCTTCCCGTTTCGACCAGTATCTCGAAGGCAATGAGGCGGTACTGACGGCGGACGAGAAGAAGGGGCTGGCGCTCTTTATCGAAAAAGGCTGCGCCGGATGTCATGCCGGGATGAATATCGGCGGCGAGGGATATTTCCCGTTCGGTGTCATGGAAAAACCGGGTGCTGACATCCTGCCGCCGGGCGATCAGGGCCGCTTTCAGGTAACCCAGACGGCGGATGACAGTTACGTCTTCCGTGCCGGACCGTTGCGCAACATTGCGCTGACGGCGCCGTATTTCCATTCCGGCATGGTCTGGGACCTGCGCCAGGCCGTTGCGGTCATGGCTAAAAGCCAGCTTGGCGAGACCATGACCGATGACGAAATCGATCTGATCACCAAATTTCTGCAAAGCCTGACGGGCGAGCAGCCGCGCATTGAATACCCGGTGCTTCCGGTCAGCAGCGCGGAGACGCCGCTGCCGCAGGATATGATTGTGCGGTAGAGCGTCGGGAAAATGAGCGATGGCGGGAGGGCATGTTCCTCCCGCTTCTTTTTTCCGGTGCCGTGTTGCGTTGACGCCGGAGGGTATGCCTCTCACACTGCCCGCAAAAATATTGTGGAGGAGGCTATGGGGCGGAAGAAAGCATTGGTGGTCGGTGCGCTCGGGGTTATCGGTCGCCGGCTGATCCAGCATCTCGAGGAGGCCGGTGGCTGGGAGATTGTCGGCCTGAGCCGCAGGATCCCGGATTTTCCAAGCAAGGCTTCCTACATTTCCGTCGATCTGCTCGACCGGGCGGACGCGGAAGCAAAGCTCGCCCATCTGACGGACGTCACGCATATTTTCTACACAGCTTTCCAGGCCCGTCCGGTATGGGCGGAGCATGATGCGCCCAATCTCGCCATGCTGGTGAATGCGGTCGAACCCGTCGCGGCTGTTTCTCCCGTGCTGGAACATGTCCAGTTGATGGAGGGGAACAAGATTTATGGCAGCCATCTCGGGCCGTTCAGGACCCCGGCCCGGGAAGAAGACCCGCCGCACATGCTGCCGAATTTCTACCACACCCAGGAAAGCTGGCTGCGCGCGGCTCAGGAAGGACAACGCTGGACGTGGTCCGCTCTCCGTCCGCACACGGTTTGCGGCTTTGCCGTCGGCAATCCGATGAACATCACCACCTGCATCGCTGTTTACGCGACGATCTCGAAGGAGCTTGGCCTGCCATTGCGCTTCCCGGGCAAGCCGGGAGCCTATGAGGCGGTTTATCAGGTCACCGATTCAGCCCTGCTGGCGCGTTCGATGGTCTGGGCGGCAACGGCGGGCAGTGCGCAGAACGAGGTATTCAACATCACCAACGGCGATTTCTTCCGCTGGAAAAACATCTGGCCGCGCTTCGCCGAGTTTTTCGAGATGGAACCGGGGGACGTGCAGACCATTCCGCTGACCGAGTTCATGGCGGACAAGGCACCGCTCTGGGAGCGGATCGTAGAGCGCGAAGGTCTGATGCAAACGCCCTACGCCGACATCGCCGCCTGGCCCTTCGCGGATTATGTCTTCGGCACCGACTGGGACGTGATGACGGACACGCTGAAAATCCGCCTGGCCGGTTTCAACGAGTATGTCCGCTCGGAGGAGATGTTCATCGATCTGTTCGACGAGTTCAGGACGCGGAAGGCTATTCCGTAAGGGGATACGTCTGTCCCTACCCAAATCCACCCCAATAATACCGTCATCCTCGCGTAAGCGGGGACCCAGTGATCGTAGAGCGGTACCCGATGTTCCCTGGGTCCCCACGTGCGTGGGGATGATGACGGCCCAAATATGAAGCGTCAGCTACCCGGCCCGCTATCCGGCTTGTCGCCGACACGGTGCGGGGCGTTGCGGTGCTCCAGTTCGAGCAGCAGGGCGGTCTGGTCGTATTCGGCGAGGCCGCGTGCGCTGAGTGCGCTGTAAAGATCGCGGGCAAGATTGAGAAACGGCAGATCGAGGCCGCATTCCCTGGCCGTGCGGAGGACGGTGTCGAGATCCTTCAGCGTGTTCTTGACCTGAGCGCCCGGGGCCCAGTTGCGCTCAATGATACGATTACCGTGCTCTTGCAGGACGCGGCTTTCCGCGAACCCGCCGCGCAGGGCGTCGCGTACCGACGCGGGGTTGGCGCCACCGGCCTCGGCCAGCAGCATCGCTTCCGACAGTCCGGCGATGGAGATCGCGACGATCACCTGATTGCAGAGTTTTGTGAGCTGTCCGGCGCCGCAGGGACCGACCCGGAACGGGCGGCCCATGGCGGCCAGCACCGGGGTCGCCTCGACAAAGGTATCCTTCTCGCCGCCAACCATGATGGCCAGGCTGCCGAGTTCGGCGCCCTGGGTGCCGCCGGAGACCGGCGCATCGAGATGGCGGATGCCGAGCTTGGTCAGCTCGGTGTCGAATTCCTGTTCGGCCTGCGGGGCGATGGAGCTCATGTCGCAGAAAATGGCCCCCGGCTTCATGGCGTCTGCGACGCCGCGCTCGAACAGGATTTCCCGCACGGCTTGGGCATCGGTGACGCTGGTGCAGACGATATCCGCGTCCGCGACCGCTTCGGAGGCACTCTCCGCGATGGTGGCGTGGTGGGTGACAAGCGGGTCTGTCTTGCCCGCAGTCCGGTTCCAGACCGTCAGCGGAAACCCGGCGCGGGTGATGTTGGTGGCCATGCCAAGGCCCATCCGCCCGATGCCGAGAAAGGTGACATTCGGTGTCATTCCCGTCCCTTCGTCTTCTGCGCCCCTAGAGCCTTTTCCGAAGGCCAGTGGCCAGCCGGAACAGGCCGTGTGCGCCTGTATACTCTCCCAATTGGCGACAGCGTATACCATGCCGCGCAATCGCGGGGGTGTAGAGATCGGTGAGGTCTGGGTTGCCGATTATGCAAACCTCCGATTTTTCAGCGAGATCGCGGGTCGCGGAGGCGACCTCGCTGCCGATTAAAAGACCGGAGAGAAAACTGCCGCTTTCCTCGACCGGCAGGGTCTCCAGCAGGGTTCCCGCCCGCACGGTGAAGAGATGGGCAAGCAGGCCCGCATCCGAACGGGCGGCCGTGAGGCCTTTCTCGAAGCCCGCATCGGACCAGACCGCATGCTCGATGGTGGTGCCGAGGATCGAGTGCCGCCGCAGCACATCGAACAGCTCGCCGGTCATGTAGGTATGGAAATCGCGGATGATGCCGTCTTCAAGCAGGGCCCATTTGCTGTGGGTGCCCGGCAGGCAAAGCAGGTGCCGCCCCGGTCCGAGCTGCTCCAGCGCACCGAAAATCTGCAATTCCTCGCCCCGCATGACATCGGCCCGGCCCCCTTCGGAAAGGGAAAGGCCGGGCGCGATCCAGAGGGCGTGTCCCGATTCTGTCCGGGCGGCAATGGCGTGACTGACGAGGCTTTCCGGATCCGCCGGGCAGGGCACATAGGGCGCCTCGAACCAGCCCTGCCGGCTGCCGATCATGCCGCCGAGAACGATCAGCGGCCGGGTCTCTCCGGCAGGGGGGAGCCAGTCGCCCACTATTGTCTGAAAGGCATCCTCGAAATCGCCGTCGTCGATGGCGCGAATTCCGGCAGGCGCATCGCGCCGCTCCAGGATCGCACCGTCTTCCGCCATGCGGAAAGCCCGCAGCCGGGTGGTTCCCCAATCCAGTGCCAGCACTGCCGTATCGCTCATCCTCATGCTCCCTTATGGTCGGCAACGGCTTGACTTGCCGATATCCGGTTGCAAACCTCGCAGCCGTCCTTAATAGGTTGCAAATCAGAAAAACGCTAAGGGAAGGAATAACCCTCATGAAGCTGTTGCGGTATGGCGCACCGGGTGCCGAAAAGCCGGGGATTCTGGATGCCGACGGGAAGATCCGCGATCTCTCCGGCATTGTCGGCGATATCGACGGTGCGGCGCTCAGCCCCGAGGGCCTGACGAAAATCAAGGCGGCGGACGTCTCGTCCCTGCCCGTTGTCGGTGGCGACCCGCGTCTCGGCGCCTGTGTCGGCAAGGTCGGCAAGATGATCTGCGTCGGCCTGAACTACAGCGATCACGCCGCCGAATCCGGCATGGACGTGCCGCCGGAGCCGATCATTTTCATGAAGGCGACCTCCGCGATCTGCGGCCCGAACGACGATACCGTCGTGCCGCGCGCTTCCAAGAAGCTGGATTACGAGGTTGAGCTCGGCATCGTCATCGGCAAGAAGGCGAAATATGTCTCCGAAGCCGATGCGCTGGATTACGTCGCCGGCTACTGCGTGGTGAACGACGTTTCCGAGCGTGAATTCCAGGCGGAGCGTTCCGGCCAGTGGACCAAGGGCAAGAGCTGCGACACATTCGGCCCGACCGGTCCCTGGATGGTGACAAAGGACGAGATCCCTGATCCGCAGGCGCTTGGCATCTGGGCCAAGGTCAATGGCGAGACCCGGCAGGACGGCAACACCAACACCATGGTCTATGGTCCGGCCTTCCTGGTGCATTATCTCAGCCAGTTCTTCACCCTCGAGCCGGGCGACGTGATCCCGACCGGCACACCGCCGGGCGTCGGCATGGGCTTCAAGCCGGAGCCGAAATACCTGAAGGCCGGCGATGTGGTCGAGCTCGGTATCGACGGTCTCGGCGTGCAGCGCCAGACCTGCGTCGCCGACAGCTAAGACAGCCGAAACGGGGAAGATGACCATGGTGAGTTACGATTTTGCAAAACGGGCCGCCGTGGTCACCGGCGGCGCGCGTGG
Source organism: uncultured Nisaea sp. (assembly GCF_963974195.1). Lineage (NCBI taxonomy): Bacteria > Pseudomonadati > Pseudomonadota > Alphaproteobacteria > Rhodospirillales > Thalassobaculaceae > Nisaea > uncultured Nisaea sp. Next base: position 11,508 of record NZ_CAXBDC010000083.1, on the reverse strand, counting down.
TATCGGCAAGGCGGTTGCAGCCCGTCTTGCCGCCTCCGGCGCGTCCGTCAGCCTGTGGGATGCGGACGGCGACAAACTGGCGGAAACCGCCGCGGAGCTGGGCGGTAATATCCATACGTCGGTGGTCGATATCACGGACGATTCCGCCGTTGACCGCTCGGCGGCGGAGGTCGAGCGGGAATTCGGCCGGCTCGACATCATGGTGAACAGCGCGGGCATTACCGGCCCGAACACGAACACCTGGCAGTATGGCGTTGCCGACTGGCGCCGGGTGATCGATATCGATCTGAACGGCACCTTCCTGTGCTGCCGGGCGGTGGTGCCCTACATGTTGCGCAACAATTACGGGCGCATCGTCAATATCGCCTCGGTGGCCGGCAAGGAGGGCAATCCGAACGCGCCCGCCTACAGCGCGGCCAAGGCCGGGGTGATCGGCCTGACCAAGTCCCTCGGCAAGGAGCTGGCGGAAACCGGCGTTACGGTGAACTGCGTCACCCCGGCGGCCGTGAAGACCGATATTTTCGATCAGATGACCGAGGAGCATATCAATTTCATGCTCTCGAAAATTCCGATGAAGCGGTTCGGCCAGGTCGAGGAAATCGCCAATCTCGTGGCCTGGTTGAGTTCCGAGGATTGCACCTTCAGCACCGGTGGCGTATTCGATTGTTCGGGTGGGCGCGCGACCTACTGAGGTCCGCTCCCGGGAGGCTTAGCTTCAAGGCGGCAGACCATGAGCCGGGGCCGGCAAACAGATATACTGATGCGGAACGAGGCCTTCTATACGGCCTTCACCACCCGGGACCTGGCGGCTATGAAAAGCCTCTGGGCGTCGGAGATGCATGTCAGTTGCATCCACCCCGGCGGCGTTCCCCTTTTTGGCCGTGAGGCCGTTATCGAAAGCTGGGTGCAAATCCTGTCCAGCCCGGTCCGCTCCTCGCTGCAATGCCTGGAGCCGAAGGTTCACCTTCTGGGTGAAGATCTGGCCCTTGTCGTGTGTTTCGAGCAGCATGGCACGGAGACTCTGACCGCGACGAACATCTTTGCGTTCGAGAGTGCCGACTGGGTGCTTATCCATCACCAGTCGGGGCCGGTTGCTGCGGAGGTCAGTGCGCTGGCGGACATTCCGGCGCCGCGGTTGCTGCAATAGCGTAACCGTGGTTGATCCAACGGCCAGCGAAGCACAAGGCGCGAAGTCTTGATCCGGCTCCCGGTTAAGGAGAGTTGGGGATGCCGAAAGACCGATTGATGGTGATCGGCATTGCCCCTTATTACAGAATTAGCCCTCTCTGACTTTCTGCAGGAACTGCGAGACGTTGTTCTCAAGCGAAACTGCTTGCTGGGCCAGCTCTCCGACCGCCGACAAGACTTGAGATGCCGCGGCCCCAGTTTCTTGCGTACCTGAAGACACCATCGCGATATTCGAGTTGACGTCCTGAGTACCCTGAGCGGCCTGTTGAACGTTCCGCGATATCTCCGAGGTCGAGGCTGCCTGTTGTTCGACTGCGGCTGAAATATTGCCGGCAATCTCATTGATGCGTTCCACGGTTCCGGTGATCCTCTCGATGACCCCGACAGCCGAGCCGGTAGCGTCCTGAATCGACGTAATCTGCGTAGAGATATCTTCGGTCGCTTTGGCGGTCTGGTTCGCGAGGCTTTTCACTTCGGATGCAACAACGGCAAACCCTTTGCCGGCGTCACCTGCCCGTGCAGCTTCGATGGTTGCATTCAGTGCCAGAAGATTGGTCTGCTCGGCGATATCCTGAATAAGGTTTACGACTTCTCCAATTTTCTGTGAAGCGCTCACCAATCCCCGGACTTCGTTTGTAGCCTGCCCCGCTTCCTGAACGGCGCCGTTGGCTATGGCAGACGACTCTTCAACCTGCCGACTGATCTCCTGAACCGATGCGCTAAGCTCTTCGGCTGCGGCTGCGACGGTCTGCACATTCGCGGCAGCCTCTTCCGAGGCGGCTGCCACCGCAGTCGATTGTTCGGAGGTCGACTCTGCAAGGCCGGTCATGCTTTCGGCTGTTGCCTGCATTTCGGTCGCGGCCGCAGACACCGCCTGAACAATACCGCCGACGGACGCCGCGAATTCGTCGGCAAGCCGGTTCATATCAGCGCGCTTCTCTTCAGCGGCCTGACGCTCCCGAGTGGCGTTTTCTTCGCGCAGGCGCTCGGCCTCGATGGCGTTTTCCTTGAATACCATGGTGGCGCGGGCCATCTCGCCAATCTCGTCGCCGCGATCGGTGCCTTGGACATTCACCGAACGGTCTCCATCGGCGAGCTTCCGCATCACCCCGGTCATGCGGCCGATGGGGCCACCGATCGAACCGCCAATCAGCCAAGACACAATCAGGCCGATAATCACGGCGCTTGAGGTCGCGACGAAGATGATGATGAAGGTCTGGTCGACGGTCTTAACGTTGGTTGCCGCGCGCTGCTTCATCAGCGCCTCTTCCTCAGCGGCGAAGTCGGCCATGATCTGGCGGAACGCGTCGAAATATTGTTTGCCCCGAGCTTCACCGACCAGATCGGCCATATCGTTCATGGTCTTGGACTTGCCGACGTCCCGGCGAAATTGGATCTGCATTTCAGTGACGTTCGTCTGCCAGTCGCGCAGGATCTTCTCCGCTTCGCCAAGCCGGGCGACCTGGCCCGGGTTGTCGCTGACGGTCGCCTGCAGCTTCGCGATCTCCGCATAGACCGCCTTTTCACCGTTTTTGTACGGATCGAGGAATTCCTCGCGTCCAGCGAGCAGGAACCCGCGCATGCCGGTTTCCATGTCGACAGCCGAGGCGACGATACCTGCGCTGTCTGACAGGACCACACGGGTGTGGTCGACCCATTTGCTGGTCTGTTGCATCTTGTCGATATTGTATAAAGCGATAGCTCCGACCGCGATCAGGAACAACAAGGGCACGAACGCGCCGATCAGCACCTTGGGCTTGGTCTTGATGTTCTGGAATTTGAAACTGCGTTTTACGGTGTTGGCAGAAGATGGCTCAACCACCCGAGCAGGCTGTCTTGCGGTCATTTTGGATTATGTAACCTTTAAGGTTAGAGCGAAAACGCTTGTGAAGATGGCGCATAATTATTGGCCGGAATTTAAGATTTGATGAACAGAGTGACCCTGTTCACTGTCCGGGTTTATCTCAAAGGTCAGCCGTTCATTTCCTGTATCAAAGCGTTGTCCGGTGCGATCAAGGACAGGGACTTCAATATCGTCGGCATTGCCTGCGCCATCTGTACCGCGCAGGCACAGGGCGTAACCTGCCGGCTTTTTCGGTGCTTACCGGATCCCGGCCCTTGAGCAGCTCGGGACGGAGCTGGATGCGGATGTGGAGGCTATTTTGTCCGCCGCGAAGGCAGGCAATTGAAAGCAACCTGGCAGCGCTCGCTTTTTTGCCTTGCCGACAAAATGCTCTGAATCCGACGCCGGTTTTCAGTAGGCGACAAAAATTATAGATTTATTAAGGCGTTATCGATTCCTTAGCCGTCAGATGGCCGTTTTTTGCATGCCTCAATCGGCGGTTGCGGGCGTAGCCTTGAAGAATTGTTGCCGCCCGAAAGCCGAGCTCATGCCCGCTGCTCTTCCCGTTGTCGCTGCCTCCGCCGGATATGGACGGGGGATTGCCTGCCAGCTCACTGCCGTCTTCCTGTTCGCGATAATGGGTATTCTGGTGAAGGGACTTGGCGACTCCTATCCGACATCGCAGATCATCTTCTTCCGGAGCCTGCCGGCACTGCTGCCGCTGTTTCTGTACCTTCCGGCGCAGGGCGGCTGGCGCGCGCTGCTGACCAGACGGCCCGACCTGCAGTTCATTCGGGCAACCGTCGGTGTCGCCTCCATGTTCGCGGGCTTCTACGCACTCTCCCAGATGGATTTCGCGACCTACGTCACGATCAGCTTCTCCGCGCCTTTGTTCGGCACGCTGCTGGCCATCCCGTTCCTGGGCGAGAAGGTCGGCATCAAGCGTCTCGCCGCCGTGCTGACCGGTTTTGCCGGTGTGGCGCTGGCGGCCGCTCCGGACGGCAGCGGGATCAGTCTTTATGCCCTGCTGGCGCTCGCCGCGGCCTTCGCCTATGGCTCCATCATGGTGGTCATGCGCAAGCTCGGCAGCATCGACCGGAGCGCGGCGACGGTGTTCTATTTCACCCTCGCGGGCGTGATTGTCGGCGGTGTGATGATGCCGTTCGAATGGGTAACGCCGACCGTCGTCGATCTTGCCCTGCTGATCGGTGTCGGTGTTCTTGGCGGTGTCGCGCAGATGTTGATGACGGAAGCCTTCCGTCAGGCGCCGACCTCCGTCATTGCCCCGTTCGACTACACGGCCATGCTCTGGGCCGCGACGCTCGGCTATCTGGTGTTCGGCAACATTCCGTCGAACCAGGTGATCGCAGGCGCCAGCATCATCTGCTGCGCCGGCCTCTTCATCCTCTATCGCGAGACCAAGCTCGGCCTGAAGAAGCCGAAGCTGAAGCGCTCCAGCCTCTAGTCTGCCCCTCTACCGGATGAGCCGCGCCACCTCCGCCCGGAGGTGTGGCAGGATTTCATCCTCGATCCACGGGTTTTTCTTCAGCAGATTTCCGCTGCGCCAGCTCGGATGCGGCAGTGGCAGATAGCGGGGAAGATATTCCCGCCAGCTCCGGACGGTTTCCGTCAGGGTCTTTTTCCGGACCTTCCCGAGATATTCCTTCTGGGCATACATACCGGCCAGGATGGTCAGCTCGATCTCCGGCATGTGACCGAGCAGTTCCGCGTGCCATTGCGGCGCGCATTCAGGACGCGGCGGGGCGTCGCCGCCGTTCGGCAGCACCCCCGGATAGCAGAATCCCATCGGCATGATGGCGATCCTCCCGGAGCTGTAGAATGTCTCCCGGTCCAGGCCCATCCAGTCCCGCAGCCGGTCGCCGGAGCGGTCGTTCCAGGGAATACCGCTTTCATGGACCTTCGTGCCGGGCGCCTGCCCGACGATCAGGATGCGGGCGGCGGGGCGGGGCACGACGACGGGGCGCGGGCCGAGCGGCAGGTGGTCCGCACAGATGCGGCAGGCGGAAACGCGTTCCAGCAGGGAGGCTAGTGCGCCGGCAGGCTGCTCAGACACGGTCGAAGCGCCTCCGCTCCCGCTGTCCGCCGCCGAAGATCAGGCGCCAGATCAGTGACAGCAGGGCGTGCAGTATCCAGGCAAGCAGAATCCCCGCGACGGCGAATCTGGGATCGATGGTCAGTGTCGGACGGTAGGTTTTCCAGGCCGCGGGGCCGACCACGGGATCAAGCTGCCGGAAAGCAATCCAGGGCCGCAGCATGTAGGGCGCCGTTGCCAGGGCTTCGAGGCTTTCATCAAGCTGCCGTGCCCGGTCGCGCCGGTTCAGCATGTTCGTGGCACCAGTGCGGATCGCGTCGTCGGGTGATGCCTGATACCGGCCCGCCAGATCCTCAAGGGACATGTTGAAGGCGGCGGCGTCCTCGACATCCTTCCTGTGCGCGGCCATTGCTTCGTCACGGGCCCCGCCGAGGCGCTGTTCATATTCCTGGACGAGCTGTGGCACTTGCGAGCCACCGATACCGCCGCCGGCGATCATGGCGATGAGGATCAGGTCACGGAAGATCTTCATCGCGGGCTCCCTATGCCGTGTGCCCGAAAGGCCGGCCATGCGGCATATCGGTAATGCCAAGGTGCAGGGCCAGACTCTGGCCGACATCGGCGAAACTGGAGAGATGTCCGACCGGCCCGTCAGGGCGTGCCCCGCCGAGAACCAGGACAGGGACATTCTCGCGGGTATGATCGCTGCCGCGCCAGGTCGGGTCGCACCCGTGGTCGGCGGTGATGATCGCCAGGTCGTCCGGTCCGAGCAGGGCCTCGAATTCCGGCAACCGCCGGTCGAAGGCTTCAAGCGCGGCGGCATATCCGGCCGGATCGCGGCGATGGCCGAAATGCACGTCGAAATCGACGAAATTGACGACGATGAGACTGTCTGACCCGGCGTTTCGGGTTTCCGTCAGCATCAGGTCGAACATCGCGTCATTGTCCGGCGCCTTGACCTCCCGGCCGGTGCCGTCATGGGCGAAGATATCGCCGATCTTGCCGATGGAGATCACAGCCCCGCCACGGTCGGACTGGCGCCTCAGCAATGTCGGCGCGGGCGGCAGCACGGAATAGTCCCGCCGGTTAGCGGTGCGCCGGAAACTGGCAGGGTCTTCGCCGATAAAGGGGCGGGCGATCACCCGGCCGATATTCAGCGGGTCGACAAGCGTGCGCGCCGTCTCGCAGAGGGAGAGCAGCCGGTCGAGCCCGAAATGCTCTTCATGCGCGGCGATCTGCATCACGCTGTCGGCGGAGGTGTAGATGATCGGCTTGCCGGTGCGGATATGTTCCGCGCCCAGTTCCTCGATGATGACCGTTCCGCTGGCATGCCGGTCGCCGAGCCAACCGGGTAGTTCGGCGGCCTTCATCAGACGTTCCATCAGGTCGCGCGGAAAGCAGGGTTCCGTTTCCGGAAAATATCCCCAGTCGAAGGAAACCGGAACGCCGGTCAGCTCCCAGTGTCCGCTTGGCGTGTCCTTGCCGTTGCTGATCTCGGATGCATAGCCCCAGCTTGCATCGGGTGCCGCCGCCGTCAGGCCGGGTGCGGGCTTTCCCGTGCTTGCTTCGAGCGCGCTTCCAAGGCCGATTCGGCAGAGATTGGGCAGGGAGAGGGGGCCCGACCGATCCTTGTTGTCTCCGCGTCCGGCAGCGCAGGCTTCCGCGATATGGCCGACCGTGTTCGCGCCCGTATCGCCGAACGCCCCGGCATCGGGCGCGCCGCCTATACCGACGGAATCGAGGACAATGAGGAAGGCGCGGGCCATCAGGTGACGATCTCGACAATGGCAGAGCTTTCCGCCGCCTCGTCATCGCCAAGGGTAAAGGCGGCTTTCAGCGTGTCCGCCGCGCGGGCCGCATCCGCTTCGTTTTTCGCATGCACAATGGCGAGCGGACGGTCGCCGTCGACCCTGTCGCCAAGCCCGGCGATCTCGGTCAGCCCGACGGAATGATCGATCCGGTCCTCGGCCCGGCGGCGTCCGCCGCCAAGCTCGACCACGGCCAGGCCGACGCGGCGCGTGTCGATTGCCGTGACCGTTCCGGGGCGATCGGCATGGACCGCAACAACATGCGGGGCCTCGGCGAGGGCACTGGTGTCGCGCAATATATGGGTTGGCCCGCCAAGGCCGGAGACCATCCGCTCGAACCGTTCGGCGGCGGAGCCCGAAGCCAGGGTGCCGAGCAGCTTCTGCCCGGCGCTCTCCCGGTCCGGCGTGAGGCCGCCGGTGACAAGCATTTCCGCGCCGAGCGCGATAACCACGTCATGCAAACGGTCGTCCCGCCGCTCGCCGGTCAGGTAATCGATGGTCTCGCGCACTTCCACGGCGTTCCCGGCGCTGTGGCCGAGTACCTGGTTCATGTCCGTGATAAGTGCGGTGGTCGGCAGACCGGCACCGTTCGCCACATCGACGATGGAACGGGCAAGGGCGCGGGAGCCGTCGAGGGTTTCCATGAAGGCGCCGGAGCCGGTCTTCACGTCCATGGCGAGGCCCGAGAGCCCGGCGGCGAGCTTCTTGGAAAGGATCGAGGCGGTGATCAGCGGAATGGATTCGACCGTCGCCGTCACGTCCCGCACGGCATAGAAGCGCCGGTCCGCCGGGGCGAGATCCTCCGTCTGTCCGATGACGGCACACCCGGCCTGCTCGACCACCTTGCGAAAGCGGGAGAGTGCCGGTGCGGTATCGTAGCCCCGGATTGAATCCAGCTTGTCCAGGGTGCCGCCGGTATGGCCAAGCCCGCGTCCCGAGATCATCGGCACGAAACCGCCAGCCGCCGCGACCATCGGTGCCAGCATCAGGCTGACCTTGTCGCCGACGCCACCGGTCGAATGCTTGTCCAGCACCGGGCCGCCGAGCGCGCCTGCGTCCCAGTCTATCACGGTGCCGCTGTCCCGCATCGCCAGTGTGAGGGCGACGGTCTCTTCGGTATTCATGCCATTCAGGAAGACCGCCATGCCGAAGGCGGCGATCTGTGCCGGGCTCGCTTCGTCCCTGGCAATGCGCTGGACGAAAGTCGCGATCTCGGTCTGCGAGAGGACGGCGCGGTCACGCTTTTTGCGGATGATTTCCTGGGTCAGCATGGCGGCAGTGTCTCACCCTTTGTGCCCGAGTGTCTTCAGAAGTGCGTCAAGCAGACTGCTGGCACCGAACCGGAATGTCTCCGGTGTGGCCCAGCCCGCCCCCATGATGTTGTCGGCGAGCCGCAGATAGGCAAGGGCCTGCTCCGTCGTGCGAATCCCGCCGGAGGGCTTCAGGCCGACCGGCTTGCCGCTGTCCCGGATCGCTTCCAGCATGATGTGGGCGGCTTCCAGGGTAGCGGAGACGGGCGTCTTGCCGGTGGAGGTCTTGATGAAATCCGCACCCGCTGCAATCGCATCCCGGCTGGAGCCTGCGATGGCTGTTGCAGTTTGCAGGCGGCCTGTTTCCAGAATGACCTTGAGGTGCGCGGTGCTGCCGCAGGCATCCTTGCAGGCGGCAACAAGATCCCCGGCGATAGCACTGTTGCCGTTCAGCCAGCTGTCATAGGGCCAGACCACGTCCACCTCGTCCGCGCCATCGGCAACGGCCTGTTTCGTGGTGGCGACGGCACCGGCGATATCCGGTCGGCCATGCGGGAAGTTCGAGACCGTGGCGACGCGCACGCCGGTTCCGGCAAGTGCGCTCTTCGACTGCGCGACGAAGGCCGGCCAGACGCAGACGGCGGCGACCGGTCCCGAGGGCGTCACGGCGCGTTTCAGCATGGCGCCGACAGAGGCCGGACTGTCATCGTCACCAAGGCTCGTCAGGTCGAGCATGGACAAGGCACGGGCGGCTTCAGTGCCGGTGTCAGTCATGGATAGGGTCCTTCAGAAATTCCAGCAGCAGGCGGGTCATGGAGTCCGCGATTGTCGCGCCCTGGGTCAGCGTGTGCTCGTGGTCGAGAATTTCGTTCGCCACCATGCCCGCGCCGAAATTGGTTATACCGGAAATTGCGGCAACCCTGAGGCCCGCATGCCGGGCGGCGAGCACTTCCGGCACTGTCGACATGCCGACGGCATCGGCGCCGAGGATGCGGAAGGCGCGGATCTCCGCCGGGGTCTCGAAGTTCGGGCCGAGCGCCCAGAGATAGATGCCTTCATGCAGTGCCACGTCACTGGCTTCGGCGCCGCGCCGGAGCGCGGCCCGCAGGGTGACGTCATAGGCCTGGGTCATGTCGAAGAAGCGCGGGCCGAGGGCCGCGTCGTTCGGACCGATCAGCGGATTGGCGCCGGACCAGTTGATGTGGTCCGTCAGCATCATCAGGCTGCCGGGCGCCATTTCGTCCTGCAGGCTGCCTGCGGCGTTCGTCAGCACCAGACTGTCGATGCCGAGTGCGGCGAGGGTGCGGACCGGCAGCACGATGTCCGCCAGCGGATGGCCTTCATAGGCATGGGCCCGGCCCTGCAAGACGAAGACCTCGCGGCCGGAGAGCGTGCCGTGGATCAGCGTTCCGTGATGACCTTCGACACGCGGTTTCGGAAAGCCGGGTATATCGGCGAAAGAGACTGAAGCCGGGTTCTCGACCGCGTCCGCGACGGAGCCGAGGCCGCTGCCGAGCACCAGCGCGATCCGGGCGCTGCGTCCCGGCAATGCTTTGCGAATGGCATCAGCCGCCGTTTCGTATGAGGTCACGTCCGCTCCTTCACGTAAGGGGTGCCGCTGGCTTTCGGGGCGATGGCCTTGCCGATGAAGCCAGCCAGCAGGACCACGGTCAGGATGTAGGGCAGGGCCTGCAGGAGCTGAACCGGAAAGATTCCAATCACCGGCAATTCGACGCCCTGCAGACGGACGGCCATGGCGTCGAGAAAGCCGAACAGCAGGCAGGCGAACAGGGTCGGCACCGGTTTCCATTTGCCGAAGATCATCGCCGCCAGCGCCATGTAACCCTTGCCCGCTGTCATGTCGCGGACGAAGGCGGCGGAATGGGCGGTGGAAAGATAGGTCCCGGCGATGCCGCACAGAATACCGGCGATCAGCATCGCGCTGTAGCGCAGGCCGGTAACGCTGATCCCGGCCGTGTCGACCGCCGCCGGGTTTTCTCCAACCGCCCGCAGCCGCAGCCCGAACCGGGTGCGGTAAACGACCCACCAGGTCAGCGGCACGATGGCGAGGGCGAGATAGACGAGGATGTTGTGCCCGCTGATCACCTCCGCATAGATCGGCCCGATGACGGGAATGCCGCGCGCGGCATCGGCGAAGGGCAGGGCATGCTCGGTGAAGCGCGCGGAGGCATCGAGGGTTGGCGTGCGTCCGCCCTGATGGAACCAGGCAATGCCGAGCACGACGGTCAGCCCGGCGGCGACAACATTGATGGCAACGCCGCTGATCACCTGATCGCCCCTGTGGGTGATGCAGGCGAAGCCGTGCAGCAGGGCCAGTCCGATCGAGACGGTAATCCCGGCGCCGAGCCCGGCCCAGGCCGAACCGGTGATGGCCGCGGTCGCGGCGGCGGCGAATGCGGCCGCCAGCATCTTGCCTTCAAGCCCGATATCGATCACGCCGGAGCGTTCGGCGAACAGCCCGGCCATGGCCGCGAGGATCAGCGGCGTGGCGACGCGCAGCGTGGCGTCGAGGGTGAGCAGGATCAGGAGATATGTGTCCGCCATGCTCGCCCCCTAACCCCGCACCGGCATGAGCCGGCCGATCAGCCGCGCCACCAGCGGGTTGAACATGTAGGCCAGCGCACCGGAGAACAGGATGATCAGCCCCTGGATGACGATCACCATGTCGCGGGTGATCAGCTCGAACTCGAAATCGAGCTCCGCGCCACCCTGATAGAGCGTGCCGAACAACAGGCTGGCCAGCACGATGCCGATCGGGTGATTGCGGCCCATCAGGGCGACGGCGATGCCGGTGAAGCCGTATCCGGCGGTGAAGTTCAGCAACAGCTTGTGCTGCACGCCCATGATCTCGTTGATGCCGACCATGCCGGCCAGCATGCCGGACAGCGCCATGGTCCAGAAGATCGTCTTCTTCGGATCGATCCCGGCATAGATGGCCGCCGTCTCGTTCCGGCCGACCGTGCGGATGGCATAGCCCCAGCGGGTGCGCCAGATGAAGATGGCGACGAGGATTGCGGCAATCAGGGCAAGGACGAAAGACAGGTTCAAGGGAGAGCGGGAGACATCGATCCCGATGATTGCGAATACCTGATGCGCCATCGGCAGCCAGGCGCTTTCGGCGAACTCCCGGCTTTCGGGGGACATCTGCCCCGGTTTGATCATCACATTCACCATCAGATAGACCATCAGCGCGGAAGCGATGAAGTTGAACATGATGGTGGTGATGACGATGTGGCTGCCGCGATAGGCTTGCAGCCAGCCCGGCACCGCCGCCCAGATCCCGCCGAACAGGGCGGCGCCGATCATGGCCAGCGGCAGGATCGCGTACCAGGGCAGCAATCCGTC
>NZ_CAXBDC010000082.1:0-20895 GCF_963974195.1 uncultured Nisaea sp. | reverse complement strand
TCCTCGTGCTCGCCGTCAATCTCCTCGGGGATTGGCTCCGTGACGCCCTCAACCCGAAGCTGCGCTAATGTCGAAACATCTTCTTGAAGTCAAAAACCTCCGTATCGAATTTCCGACGCGGAAGGGCTTGTTGACGGCCATCGACGATGTGTCTTTCCACATCGACGAAGGCGAAGTGCTCGGCGTGGTCGGGGAATCCGGCGCCGGTAAATCCCTCACCGGCGCGGCCATCATCGGCCTGCTGGAGCCTCCCGGACGTGTTGCCGGCGGCGAGATCGTCATGAACGGCCGGCGGATCGACAATCTTGGTTACGAGGAAATGCGGAAAATCCGCGGCCGGGAGATCGGCGCGATTTTCCAGGATCCCCTGACCAGCCTCAATCCGCTCTACACGGTCGGCCGGCAGCTTACCGAGACGATCATGACCCATACGGACATGACGCCGACGAAAGCCCGGGAACGTGCCGTCGAGTTGCTGACGGAAGTCGGTATCCCGGCGCCGGAGAAGCGGGTTGACCAGTATCCGCATCAGTTCTCCGGCGGTATGCGCCAGCGTGTCGTTATTGCGCTCGCGCTCTGTGTCAATCCGAAGCTCGTGGTTGCCGATGAGCCGACCACGGCCCTCGACGTCTCTATTCAGGCGCAGATCATCGCGCTCTTGAAGAAGCTGTGCCGGGATCACGGCACGGCGGTGATGCTGGTGACCCATGATATGGGCGTGATCGCGGAAACCGCCGATCGCGTGGCCGTCATGTACGCCGGGCGGATCGCCGAGATCGGACCGGTGCGTCAGGTCGTCAAGCAGGCCAAGCATCCCTATACCGAAGGCCTGATGGGCTCTATTCCGGTGATCGGCCATACGGACGAGAAACTGCGTCAGATCGAAGGCTCCATGCCCCGGCTGACCAACATCCCGACCGGCTGTGCGTTCAACCCGCGCTGCCCGAAGGCATTCGACCGCTGTTTCAAGGAACGGCCGAACCCGATGGATGCGGACGGAACCGAAGTCGCCTGCTGGCTCTATGACAAGGAGGCGGCCCATGTCTAATGCGACGATGTCTGATACGACGCCCGCCAAAAAAGCATCCAGGGCAGAAGAGAGCTTCGAGACGATCCTCGAGGTGAAAGGCCTGAAGCGGTATTTCGACGTTTCCGCCCCATGGCTGAACCGGGTTCTCGAAGGCCAGCCGAAGCAAATCCTGAAAGCCGTCGACGGTATCGATTTCGCCATCAAACCGGGTGAGACCTTCAGCCTTGTTGGCGAGTCCGGCTGCGGCAAGTCCACGGTGGCGAAACTCATTGTCGGCCTGCATGGGCCGAGCAGCGGGTCCATCGAATTCGAAGGCATGGATATCGCAGGCAAATCCCGCAAGGAGATGGCGCCGGTCCGGCGCCGCCTGCAGATGATCTTCCAGGATCCCTTCGCCAGCCTCAATCCGCGCTGGAAGGTCCGGGATATCATTGCCGAGCCGATCCGCGCATTCGGTCTTGCGGACAGCCCGGACGAGGTGCTGGAGCGTGTTGGCCAGTTGCTGACCCAGGTTGGTCTGTCACCGGTTGACGGGGAAAAGTTCCCGCACGAATTCTCCGGCGGTCAGCGTCAGCGTCTGTCCATCGCCCGCGCCCTTGCGAGCGAGCCGGACTTCCTGGTCTGCGACGAGCCGACCTCGGCACTGGACGTGTCGGTCCAGGCCCAGATCCTGAACCTGATGCGGGATCTGCAGAAGGAACTGGGGCTGACCTATCTCTTCATCAGCCACAACCTCGCCGTAGTCTGCCATGTCTCCGACCGGGTCGGCGTGATGTATCTTGGCCGTCTGGCCGAGGTGGCGCCGTCCAATGTCCTGTTCAGCAAGCCGCGCCATCCCTATACGCGTCTGCTGCTGGACACGATCCCGGATCTGGAAATGTCCGGACGGGACCGTATGCCGGTGGCGGGCGAAGTTCCGAACCCGATCAATCCGCCGTCTGGCTGCGCTTTCCACCCGCGCTGCCCTTATGCGAATGATCGCTGCCGGAGCGAGCGCCCGGATCCGAAGCCGACAGGCGACGGCGCGCTGGTTGCCTGTCACGGGATCGAGGAAGGCCGCATCCCGGATGCGCCGGCCATGGGAACGCCAGCAGTGCCGGAAGGGCTTAACGCCTGATCCGCCCTGCTTTCCCGCAGTAATTTTCCATTTCTGAAATAGGTTCAGCGAGAAAGACTCATGAAGAGCTTTCTCGCTGAACCGGTGCGTTATCCAGACGGATAGAGGTCTAGAACTTCGCTTTTGCGTAGAGCATGAATGAGCGGCCCGGCTCACTCATCGGCGCGACATTGGAGAATTCCTGTCCGTATGTCGTCCGGTCCGCATAATCTTCGTCGAGCAGATTGTTCGCTTCCAGCCTCAGGGTGAGGAATTCAGCGAATTCCGGCGAATATTCCGCGAACAGGTTCACCACTTCATAGGCTTCGAGCGGCTGGTAGCCCTGGCTTACGGAATCATCGTTCTCCAGCGCCACCTCGACATTACCGCCGACCTTGAGTTCGAGCTGCTCGATATAGTGAGTGGCTTCCAGGTTGATGATCCGGCCGAGCGGAACGCCGAAATACTGCAGCGTGTCCGAATCACCAGCGACACCGTCGATTTCGACATCGGCATCGATATAAGACACGCGGACGAAGCCGGCACCCCAGTTATACCCCGCTCCCAGCGTGAAGCCTTCGCTGGAAAAATCGAACGGGATGAACGGACCCCCGCCATAGGTCGCTTCGCGGGCCTTGTCGATCTCGGTTCTGAAGACGCCTGCATCGGCGAAGAAGCCGCCATGCGCCAGCTTCAGGCCGGCTGTGTAGCTGTTCGAGCGTACGGGCTCGATGCCGTCATAGTTCCAGGCCGGATTGAAAATGTAGGTTTCCTGGAGATCGATCCCGCCCCAGACATTCGAATAACCCGCGTTGAAGCTCAGGTAATCGGTGGCGAACACCTCGGCGGAAATGTTTCCGCTCAGGCCGGAATTGTTGAATTCCTCCCCGCCAACGCCTTCGAATTCCTGGTAGTCGCCACGCACACCGGCTGAGATCGAAAGCATATCGACCGGCCGTGTCCTGAACTGGGCATAGAGGCCGTAATTCGTGGCCTTTTCTTCCAGCTCGACTGTGCTCGGATCCTCGTATTTGGCCCAGTTGTGATAGAAGTCCGCGCCGGCCGTGAGAACATTGACGTCGGCGAAGCGGAAATCGTTCTCGATCTTGCCGGACCAGCCACCCGTCCGGCCTTCGCTGCCGAAGGGTTCGGGCACATTGACCTCTGCCTCCGAGAAACCGATCGTGATGACCGGATCAATCAGGTCGGTCGGGTTTGTCAGGCTGTAATTCAGCACATAGTTTTTGCTGTTGAGCTCGTAATTGCGCGTTGTCTGCGTGGGCCGATTGGTCAGGCTGCCGACATTGGCACGATAAGGCCGTACGGCATCGTCGCGATATTCCTGTGCGCTGAGTTCGAGACGATGTCCGCTGGAGGATTCGTATCCACCCTTGACCAGGAAGCTCATGAGATCGGTCTCGGTGCCCGCAAGGGTCTTCCCGGCGCCGTCCTCATAATCGTCGCCGGTGCCCCATTTGAAGTATCCGAGCGCTTCAAATCCGTTGGACTGGCCATAGGCCGAAAGCCCGTTGATGAAGGTGTCGCCGTTGGTCTCGTAGCTTCCCGTGACGAAGCCTCCATAGTCCCGGCCGGGCTCGAGGAGATCCGCGACATCCGCTGTCTCGTAGGCGATGGAGCCGCCGAGAGCGCCCGGACCGGCATCGGCCGGAGCAACACCCGGATCAACCCGTACCGATTTCAGCAGGCTGGGATCGATCAGGTTGGTGCCGTTATGATGGAACACCTTGTTGTTCTGCCGGTTGCCGTCAATGGTCACGGCGAGTTGCGTTTCCTCGATACCGTTCACATAGACCTTCTGGGCCGCCGGTATCCCGCCACCGACAGAGACGGCTGAATCACCGGCATAAAGATCGCGGAGATTGACCGGGTTCCGGCGTTCAATGTCTTCCGGGCCGATCTCGATCGAGTTGGCGCCGTCCGCCGCATAGGGATGCCGTCCGAGGCCGACCCCGCGGCCGGGTGTATCGACCACCCGGATCGGATCGAGCACCGCACCGTCCGCATCCGACCGGGCCGCTGCTGTCAGGCTGACAGTCGTCTCTCCGGTAAATCTGTAGGAGATCCCGGTGCCGCCAAGCAGCAGCTTCAGGCCCTGCTCGACGGTGTGGGTGCCGCTCAGGCCGGGTGCGGTGATGCTGGCCAGCTCTTCGGTCCCGTAAGCAAAGGAAATACCCGTTTGCGCGGCAAAGAGATCGAGCGCCGTGGTCAGCGGTTGCTGCCGGATCGAGAAATCATATTCGGCCGCGGCCTGCGCCAGTGTGACCTGCCCGTCAGCTGCGGTCCCCGTTGCTGCGAAGGTTGCCGTATCGGCAAAACCTACGAAAACGGCACCCATCATGGCGCCGGTCATGGCGGCCGAGCGGATATGCCGCCGGTTTCTGTTTGTTTTCAAACGCACGAAAAATCCCCCAGGTTGCGCGTTCGCAATGAAAATAAGAACTATTCTCATTGCTCTCGTTAAGGGGACGAGTGGGGCGCCGGGACCCGGTGCCGGAAAATTGGAAAAAAATGAATTTTCATGGACCGGGGCGTGATCCGGAGGTGATCAGTACAGCAGAGTCAGATACGGAGAGACTTTGTGAACGGACAGGTTCTGGGTCGATGCCAGGGCTTCGAGGCCGTCATCCAGGCTCTTTATCGAGAGCGTTGCCGTCACGGCCTTGGAGGCCACGTCCCCGGCGAGCAGCACGATCAGACCGGGCATGTAACGGTCGACTTCGGCAAGTGCGTCTTCCAGGGGCAGGTCGTCGAATGAGATGAGGCCGCGCCTCCAGGCCAGGGCATCCGCGACATCGATAGTCGCGACGGGTGTAAGCGTCCCATCCGCTGAATAACGGACCTGCTGGCCGGCATTGACGATGGATTGGGAGCCGTTGCCGTCTCCCGTCCGGACCGAAACGATTCCCTCCGCGACAGTCACCGCGGTCGCGCCGGAGCGGAAGTCCGCACGAACGGCATAGGTGGTTCCAAGCGCCACGGCACGCCCGCCATGGGCGCTGACCTCGAACGGGCGAGCGGGGTCTTTTGCGACCTCGAAGAGCGCTTCGCCCTTCAGAAGGCTGATCCGGCGGCCTGCCGGTCCGAAGGAGACATCGATGGCCGTATCCGTATTGAGATACCCGACAGTGCCGTCTGCGAGGTGAATGACCGATTGCTGGCCGGTCGCGGTGCTGTGGTCGGCGAAATAATGCGGTGCCTCGAGTGTGGAGAAGACAAGGAAAAGGGCGATGCAGGCGGCAATCGCACCGATCCACACGCGGCGGGCAACCCGGCCTCTGACCCGAGCGGGCTGGCTTCTGGCCCCCGTCCCGTCAGGAAATGCGGTGACATTTCCCGCATCGGACTCGGCGATCACAGATTGCAAGCTTTCCAGATCGGACCAAAGACCGGCAACCTTCTCATAGGCCTCACGATGCCTTGGATCGCGCGCGCACCAGGTGTTGAAAGCGTCGAAATCCTGTGCTGTCGCATCGGCTTCATTCAGCCGTAGCAGCCAGTCTGTCGCTTTTTCGTCGATCACTTCCGACATGGGTTCGATACTCTTGCTGGTCCGGTTACTTGATTGTTGACCGTCCGGGATGGCGGGCTGCCCGGACGATCCGTCTAGGTGTTGCCGTCCTCAGATAGATGACGAGCGAGGGTGCTGTTTTCGGTGCCGGTATTTCCGGACTGGAAGCGTTTCCGGGCGTCGAGAAGAAGCAGCATCGCTGTTTTCAGCTCCTTGTAGACCGTCGTGATGCCCAGTCCCATGTCATCCGCGATCTCTTTCTGGCTCATGCCGTCGAACCGGCTGAGATAGAGAATCCGCCGGCGCCGGGGAGGGAAGGCCATGATGACGGCCTCCATATGGGCCAGCTCGGCGCGGGCGATGGCATGCCGCTCCGGGGTGACTTCGTCGGATTGCTGCCAACTGGTTGCCTGCGCCTCTTTCAGAATCTCGCGCCGCCGGCGCTCCACGCGCTGATGATCCGTCGCGAGATTGCCCGCCATGGTGAAAAGATAGGCGCGCGGATCACGGACGCCCGCCGGCTCCATGCCGTTGGCAAGTTTCAGACGCAGGTCATAGAGAATATCGGCGGCAATGGCGGGAGAGTCGATCCGGCTGCACAGGAAGCGGAGCAAGACTCCCTCATGCTCGCGAAATGCCCTGAGCAAAACCGTGTCCGGGAGTGTGCCTTTCATTACAGACGCCTTTGACCCGTTCAAACACGGTGCCTTTTTGAACGGAGGACAAATTTACTGATCACACCAGAATCGAGCGGTCACCATACGTATATTGCGAGTCATTCGCAATTAAGATCGTGACCATCCGGTTCTGGCGGTGTCTGTCTGGAGAAAGGCGCGGATGCTATACGAATTCCCACCCGGCTCTGGCGGTGAGGCCAAGCTCCGAAGGGGAAACGCCGACCAGCGTGACGGTGCCGCCGTCCGAGAGCGTCAGGACGGTATTGCCTGCATTCTCAGATGCCGTATAGGTCAAACCGCTCTGGAATTCCAGACTGTCGGTACCCGTCTGGAAATCCTCGACCCTGTCGTTCCCTCCGCCGAACTGGAAGACGAAGGTATCAGCTCCATCGCCGCCGACGAGGGTGTCGTCTCCCTTGTTGCCTGCGAGCCGGTCGTCCCCGGCTTGGCCGGAGATCAGGTCATTTCCCTGACCACCAAAGAGCGTGTCGTTACCAAGATTGCCATTGAGGCTGTCATTGCCGGTATTACCGTAGACAATATCGTCGTTCTGGCCGCCGAACAGCACATCGTCATTCTCGCCGCCCGAGAGCGTGTCATTGCCCTTGTTGCCATAAACGAAATCGTTGTCGTTATCGCCTCTGACAGTGTCCGCGTCCTGGCCGCCATAGAGCGTGTCCATCCCGCCGCCGCCGAAGACCAGATCCGAGCCCTGGTTTCCATAGAGGATATCCTCACCGTACCCGGAGCCGATGGTGTCCGTCCCGCCACCGCCATATAGCGTGTCGTCTTCGGCTCCAAGGGAGATGAACTGGCTGTTATCGTCACCCGTCACATAATTTTGACCTGCACCTCCATTCACCGTCGCATTCCCCATGATGGAGGCGAACTCGATGTTGTCGAGCTGCAGGGTGCTGCCGGAAGGCAGGCTGCGCAGATCGATGACGAAGGCCTCTGATTGGGTGCCGCCGTCGGTCCCGGTGATCACGATCGGCTCACTGAGGGAGCTGTTTGTCGTCGTCGGGATGATCGTGCGCACGTCCAGCATGGTGGTGGTGGACAGCTTGGTGAGGAAGGTTCTCGCTCCGCCGATCAGGTCCGTCTCGGCCGTCGAGTCACGGTTGTCGATTGCGGTGATCAGCGTATTCAGGGCATCGGTGCTGGATTGAGCGGCGGCTGGCCCCTCCGAGGAAATGCTTGTGTTCGCCGGCAGGGTGGCGGTGACGATATTGCCGTTATTGCCGGTATTCTGCACGATGGCCGCGCTGCCGGACGTCGACCCGTTGTTGGTGATGGTGCGTGCGCCGCCGGTCGAGGTGTCCGTGGGATTGTCCGTGACGACCACCGGACCGGAGCTGCCCCCGCCAGAAGACGGCGGTGTGACCACGGGCGTGGCGAAGGTCAGGGTCGTATTGCCACCATTTAGCGATGCGGAAATCTTCAGATTGCTGGCCGCTCCGGAGAAATTGAGGGTGTTGGGGCCGCCAAGATTGATAGTGCTGCCGAGCGTGGTGCCGTTGAGGGCGGTCAGGTCAGCAGAGTTGATTGTGATTACGTCGCCTGCGGCAAGGCCTGAAATAAGGTCTCCGTTGAAGTCTGACGCACTGCCGCTGAAAGTATCGTTGCCGGCCCCACCGTTAAGTGTATCGGCTCCGCTGTTTCCAACGAGAAGATCCGCCCCGTCCCCGCCGGAAATGAAATCCGCGCCGGTGAAACCGTACAGAGAGTCGTTTCCGGCTCCTCCGTCTATCGTATCGCCACCCGCGCTTCCGGTAATTGCCTGGTTCCCGGCGGAGCCGGTGATGACAAAGTGATCGCTTCCCGCATCGCCGGCGGTGAGCGTCTTGCCGGCTGCCTGGATTGCGGTAAGCGTTACGGTCTGGGCCGAGGCATCGGCCGCCGTGGCGATCGTTTCGATCGCGGCAAGGCTGGCACCGGAAGCGTTTCCGGTTGCGGTAAGGGTAATGGTTTCCGTACCTGCCGCCGTCACCGTACCGGTGAAGCCACCAAGCTGGGCCGCTGTCATGCTGACAGAGGCACCGGAGCCGAGAGTCAGGTTCTCGAAGTTCGAGACCGTGGCACCGGCGATGTTGTCGCCGTCATCCAGCACCAGGGTATCGGACCCACCGGTACCGCCATTCAAGGTGCCGGTCAGGGTATCGATCGAGGCCGAGGATTGTACTGTCTGGTTGGCGCCAGCATTGCCGGTAACGCTCTGCCCGGCGGCCCCGAGGGTAAACGTGAAGGCTCCGTTCAGATTGTAGGTCTCGATATCGGCATCACCGGTGACATTACCGTCACCGTTTGCCGCATTCAGGGTAATCGACTCGGTGCCGCTATTGCCATTGATCGTGCCGAAAGCGTCATGCTGGTTTTCACTCATCGTCACCGAGGCATTGGCGGAGAGAGTCGCTGTCTCGAACGAGGTAAACGTGAAACCGGTCGTGGTCAGATCGCTGCCGTCTGCCAGCACGATCGTGTCGGTGCCGCCACCGCCATTTGCCACGGATGTGCTGGTGATATGGCTGGCATCGGCGACCGTCAGGGTGTCGTCGGTACCGGCGAAGGTTGAGGCCGGGGTAAGGTTCGTGCCGTTGGTCGTGTTGAAACCCGCAGCATTCGTCGTCGCCGAGACACTCGCGCTTCCCAGGGTAATCAGCGTATTGCTCCCGGAGTCCGCCACCGACGAGATGGTCAGCGAGGAGGACAGATCGGTGCTGGTGGTGATCGTCACCTCGGGAGAGCCAAAGTCTGTCGCGTCGGTATCAATTTGCACGCTGCTGCCATTGAACCGGACATTCGCCGTCGTCAATCCAGTGACACCTGTCAGCAATATGGTCTCACCTGATGCCAGATCGGTGATGGTGTCACCGTTCAGATCGCTTACAGAACCCGTGAACTGGTCGGTGTCGGCCCCGCCAGTAAGGCTATCCGTACCAGCACCGCCACCGAGCGTATCGGCACCCGCGCCCCCATCGATCGTGTCGCCACCGGCACTGCCAGTAATGCCTTGCGCGCCAGCCGAGCCTGTCACGACAAAATGGTCGGCCCCGGTATCCGTTGCGGTCAGCGTTTTGCCCGAGGCGGCTGAAGCGGTGAGCGTGATCGTCTCCGCGCCGCCGCTGGCCGTGGCAATGGTTTCAACGGCTCCGAGATTGCTGTTGCTGAGGGTTCCCGTGCTGGTCAGGGTGATCGTATTGGTGCCGTCGGCGCTGATCGTTCCGGTGAAACCGTTCAGTTGAGCCGTGGTCATCGTGGCTGAGGCGCCGGACCCCAGCGTCAGGTCCTCGATGCCGGAAATCGTCGCGCCCGAGATGTTTGCACCGTTGCCGAGCGACAGGATATCGTTGACCGAGCCTTCGCCGGTCAGTGTTCCTGTCAGGGTCAGCCCCCCGGCATCAAAGGTAACCGCATCGGTGCCGGAGGTCGCACTGACGCTGTGCCCGGCATTGGTAACCGTGATCGTGCGGGCATTGGTGCTATCGTCGCCTAAATTATAGATCTCGAGGTTGGCGACTGTCGAGAAGTTGCCATCGCCCGAGAGAGTCACCGTCTCGCTGCCTCCGGCGGTGATTGTTCCAGAGAAGCCGTTGAGCTGAGACAGGGTCATCGTCACCGACGCGTTACCAGCCAGGGTCAGGTTCTCGAACCCGGAGATGGTGGCGCCGGAGATGTCCGTTCCGGTCGTCATCTGGATCACATCGGTACCGGCGCCGCTCGAAAGCGTGCCGGTGTAGGTCAACCCCTGGAAAGTGATCGTGTCGTTGCCGCCCGAGCCCGTGACATCCTGGGTACCGCCGGCAATGGTGGTCGCGTTGGCCACTCCGAGGATGTATTTTTCGACCGCCGTCTGCGTCTGAAAACCGTTGGTGGCCGCCGAAATTGTAATGACATCGGCTCCCGGCGCGGTGACCGAGGAGAACGCGTCGTGCTGATCTTCGGTCATCGTTACCGACGCGCCGCCGGAAAGAGTCAGATTCTCGAAATTGCTGACGGTGGCGCCGGAAATATTGTCGCCGTCATCCAGCACCAGCGTATCGCTGCCGCCGGACCCACCGTTCAGGGTCCCGGTCAGGGTATCGATTGAGGCCGAGGACTGGACCGTCTGGCTAGCGCCGGCATTGCCGGTGACATTTTGCCCGGCGGCACCGAGAGTGAAGGTGATAGCGGCATCAAGATTATAGTTCTCGATATCGGCATCGCCGGTGACGGCGCCGTCACCATTGGCGGAAGACAGGGCGATCAGGTTGGTGTCGGTGCCGTCTATGGCGCTGAAGCCGTCGTGCTGGGCCTCGGTCATGGTGACGGAAGCACCGGAATTCACGGACAGGTTCTCGACGTTGGAGACGGCGGCTCCGGAAATATTGGCATTGTTGCCTAGCTGCAGTGTGTCCGTATCGCCATTGCCGTTCAGGGTGCCGGTCACTGTCAGGCCATTGACATTGATCGTATCGGCGCCGCTGCTTCCGGTGACGTTCTGCGCAGCCCCGCTCAGCGTGATCGTGATGCCACCGTTGGCGAGGGTATAGTTTTCGATCTGGGTTTCGGCGGTAGTGCTGCCTGTACCATTCAGGGTGACAGTGTTCGTGCCGGTGCCGGTGACTGTCGTAAACGCTTCATGCTGCGTTACCGTCATGGTGGCGTTGACGCCGCTGTTGAGAGTCAGATTCTCAAAGCCCGTAAGCGTGAAGCCGGTGGTCGACAGATCGCCGCCATTGGAAAGCACAAGGGTGTCCGTGCCGCCGCCGCCATTTGCCACGGATGTGCTGGTGATATGGCTGGCATCGGCGATGGTCAGCGTTTCGCCGCCGGTACCGAAGGTGATGCCGGGGGTAAGATTGGTGCCGTTCGTGGTGTTGAAGCCGGCCGCGCTCGTGCTCGCCGCCGTAATGTCATTGATGGTGATGGTCACGGTATCGTTAGAGCCGTCACCTGTTCCGTCGTTCGGCGTGACCGTCAGTGTGACTGCCGATATGCTGGAGGAAACCGGCGTGAAGACAACCTTGGAGCTGTCGTCCAGATAGGTGTTAAGATTGGCGGCGGTACCCTCAAGGGTCATCGTCTGGGTGCCGGAGTTTTGGATCGTCACGCCACCGGTCGTGCCGTTGCCATCCGTCGTCGCGATCGTTCCTGTAGTGACGTTGAGGGTCAGAGTGATGGTGTCGCCGTCACCGTCGGAGATGTTGTAGGCGGACAGGTCGATGGCCTGGTTCGTCGATGCCTCGTCGATGGCTTCGTTGTCTGGGGTGCCGCCGAGGGCGGGAAGATTGTTCGCTGGAGCTGCAGAGGTGAAGACGATGTTGTCGAAGCCGGGCTGATAGCTCTCCGACGCTGCCGGAGTATAGGTAATCTCAATCGAGTTCACCGATGTCCAAGTCGAAATATTTGGAGTGCTTGCAGACGTCAGGGTTTTGAGATTGCCCGTGAACGCACTGTTGCCTGTGTTGTCGATCTGAAGGTCGGTACCCGTGTCGACGTTGAGATTGTAAGTACCGGTAGAACCATTGGCGAAGTTGACGATATCGATTGAGCTGATGTTGACCGTACCGCTGAAAGTCACTTTCAGGGTCGTGGTTCCTACTTCTGTAGTGCCGCTTCCGAATGTGGCCAGCGTTCCATCCAACCCGGCGGACAAGTCCACACCGCCCGCATCGGAGGTCGATACCGTGGCGGTTATTCCGCTGACCGTTTGTGTAACGGTCGCGCCGCCGTCAGCCGCGCCTGACCCTGATTCGAAATTGAAGACCGCAAGCCTGTGCGGATAGCTTTCTCGAGCGTCACGGTCGAACAGATATTCTGCCGCGGGCAGGGCGTCCCATCCTGCATCACCGCCCAAATCTTCTGTCGCGGCCAAAACTGTGACGTCAAGTGTGCTCCCCAGTGCGTCGACAAAGCGTGTGCCTGCGGCGCCTGCGCCGGTCGAGCACGAGGCGAGAACAAGCTCGGCGTCTGGTGCCAGGGCGGCCTTGATGTTCGCGAGGGCTGTTTCGTTATTACGTAATGAATCGCAGTCGACCCGATTACCAGAGAACTCAATCGTGCCGGGTGAACCGTGCGCCAGGATAACGAGCCGGTCCACATTGCGTCTGCCCGTGAGAGCGGATGCAATTTCCGTGAGCGGGCCGCCGGACCTGGAAAGAAAACACACTGTATCTTTTGGTTGCAGGCCGGATATCAGAGTCTCGGCGCTGTCTATCGCCCGATCGACGAACAGGATCGTGTTTCTATTGTGCATCGACGTTAATCCATAGCTTACTCAGGGTAAGCTTTAGAAATTAAATATCTAATCTAGGATTTATATTTCGGGCCTTCTGTTTCTGTCAATTACATGAATTATCAATATTTTTAGCGTCAATAGAGGGTTTGTGTTTTGTAAGTTAAAAATTTAAAGGCTTTTAGTGGGTGAGGTTTTTCCGGTTTAGGCTTGAAGTGTTTAAGGTGAAATTTTTCTCCCTCATAACCTGTTATTCTGCCCGTTAAGGGCGAACATTGTGCTGTTTTGTCGATCAGAGAGGCTCGATTGATCTGTGTGGCGGGTGATTCGATGCTTGAAGGGGGCGCGGCAAAGGTGTTTCCAGGGGGCGATATAAGGCGGAGCCACCACCCCGCGTTGGTGCGGGGCGGTGTCATTGCGATCATTTCAGCTGCGCGGTGGATAAAGCCCTTCTGTCGCAATGCAATAGGTCAGGGCCATCACCGGGTCCTGGATACTGAACGGCCTGGCATCGCCGGTATTGCTGACGGTCACAGTGCCGCCGGAATTTTCGCCTCCTGAGACAGTCAGGCCGCCAAGCTCAACCAATTGTGCTCCTAGGCCCCCTGTGCCGAATGTCACGGCCCCACCGCCGCCTGAAATAAAGTCCCCGGTCACCGGTGCGTCACTGTTGGCTCTGGAAGTGTAGGCCTCAAGTTTACCTGTGACTCCCGGCCCGGGGGTGGGCGTGAAAGTAGCCACGTGATTATGTTGGGCAAGCTCCGCTGTCTTAAGCGTGTGAGTTTCCGCTCCGCGCCATTGGCCAAGTTCTATCTTGGTCAGTCCGGGGCCTGTTCCCGTCCCGATGGGAGATCGTCCGCGCATGTCGGGGAGGGCGAAGCTCGCACGGCAGTCCCCGCCCCACGTGCATCCCAAAAGTGAAAATAGGGCGCTAAAATCTGTGATAGCCAGTAGCTGCCCGGCCATTTCCGTATAGCCTCTTGGGCAGAAGTTTATCGCCGTGGTGCAGACGGAGCCGAGATAGACAGTGTCTTCGGGGCCGCAGGATGCCTCCGCTTCGGTGGCGGGCGGGAGCAGCGAGGCTCCAATGCCCAGACAGGCTGCAAGTTGGGCGAGTTTCTTGTGTTTTCGGACCTGAAACATGTGAGCTCCCTATATGGATTTTTACAAAGAATCAGCATAACATGTTATGCTAATTGATGAGTATATTTTTACACCATTAAGTTGATTTCCGAAATGGTTGATTTATTCGATATAATAAATTTATAAGTGAATAATTATCGCCTATAAGTAGTTTTTTGTTCTAAAAGTTATTTTAAGGTGCCTTGTCGTGACTCGGCGAGGGCCGTTTCACGAGCCAAGCAAGCTGTGAAACGGTTTTCTGTTCCCTTGGATGTGCGTGCTGGCGGCTGTTCAGCTACTTCGCGTAGCCGATCCCTTCCAGAGCTTTCCTGATTTCCGGCAGGATCGCCGGATCGTCGATGGTGGCGGGTACCGGGCAGGTTTCGCCGTCGGCGATCTTCTGCATGGTACCGCGCAGGATCTTGCCGGAGCGGGTTTTCGGCAGGCGGTGGACGATGGTGGCCTGTTTGAAGGCGGCGACCGGGCCGATCCGGTCGCGGACCATCTGCACCAGCTCCTTCAGGATCTGCTCTGCCGGTGTGTTCACGCCGTCCTTCAGCACGACGAAACCCAGTGGCACCTGACCCTTGAGCGGATCGGCGACGCCGATGACGGCGCATTCGGCGACGGCCGGATGGTTTGCCAGAACTTCTTCCATGCCGCCGGTGGAGAGCCTGTGTCCGGCGACATTGATGATGTCGTCCGTCCGGCTCATCACATAGATATAGCCGTCCTCGTCCATGTAGCCCGCGTCCCCGGTCTTGTAATAACCGGGATAGTCCGCGAGGTAGCTTTCAATGAAACGGTCGTCATTCTGCCAGAGCGTGGGCAGGGAGCCGGGGGGCATGGGGAGCTTGATGGAAATGGCGCCGATCTCTCCGCGCTTCATCTCCTTGTTCGCTTCGTCGAGGATCTGCACATCCCAGCCGGGCACCGCCCGGGTCGGGGAGCCGGGTTTTACCGGAAGTTTCTCGATGCCAATGCAATTGGAGGCAATCGGCCAGCCGGTTTCGGTCTGCCACCAGTGATCCACCACGGGAACCTTCAGTTTCTCCTCGCACCAGTGCAGCGTGTCCGGATCGCACCGTTCGCCAGCCAGGAACTGGGTCTTGTAGTGGCTCAGGTCGTACTGTGCGAGCAGCTTGCCGTCGGGATCTTCCTTCTTGATCGCCCGGATCGCGGTCGGCGCGGTGAACATGGCGGAGACCTTGTGCTCGGAGATCACCCGCCAGAAGGCACCGGCATCCGGCGTGCCGACCGGTTTGCCCTCGTACAGCATGGTGGTGCAGCCGTGGAACAGCGGCGCATAGACGATATAGGAATGGCCGACCACCCAGCCGACATCCGACGCGGCCCAGAACACTTCGCCCGGGTCGACGCCGTAGACGTTCTGCATGGACCATTTAAGGGCGACGATATGGCCGCCGGTGGCGCGCACCACGCCTTTGGGGACGCCTGTGGTGCCGGAGGTGTAGAGGATATAGGCGGGGTCGGTGGCGAGCACTTCGGCGCAAGGGGCCGGCGCGGCGCCCTCATGGGCCGCGTTCCACTCGATGTCCCGGCCTGGCGTCAGTTTGGCTTCCGCCATTGGGCGCTGATGGACGATGCAATGATCCGGCTTGTGGGTCGCCATCTCAATGGCGCCGTCGAGCAGCGGCATGTAGGCGACGGTGCGGCCCGGCTCGATGCCGCAGGAGGCGCTGACGATCAACTTCGGCTTGCAATCGTCGATCCGCTTTGCCAGCTCGCTTGAGGCGAAACCTCCGAAGACCACGGAATGCACGGCACCGATCCGGGTGGCGGCCAGCATGGCGATCACGGCTTCGGGGATCATCGGCATATAGATGATCACCCGGTCGCCATAGCCGAGGCCGTGTTTGGCGAGCGCGCCGGCAAAGGCGGCGACCTTGTCGGTCAGCTCGCTGTAGGTGAAGGTCTGCTTGGTGTCCGTGACCGGGCTGTCATAGATCAGGGCGGCCTGATCGCCGCGCCCTTCGGCGACGTGACGGTCGAGGGCGTTGTAGCAGGTGTTGGTCACACCGCCGGGATACCAGCGGTAGAAGGGCGGCTTGCTGTCGTCGAGCACCCTGTCCCAGCGCTTGAACCAGAAAATGTCTTCGGCCGCCGCGCCCCAGAATGCTTCCGGGTCGTCGAGAGAGTGCCGATAGACGTCGTCAAACTGGCCCATATTTCGAGCCTCCCTGATATCGTTTTTTATAATGTTTCCCTGAACGTATGGTCGATGGCCGTGGCGCGCAAATCAAGTTCCAGATTGCCGCAGCTGAAACGCGGCGGACAGAGGAATGTTATCCGCCAAGAACCTTGCCGAGAATTCCTTTCTGGCGGCCGGTGCGGCTGGTCTCGTCCGCAAGGCGCTCCGGCTGTTCCGCGCGCGTGCCGGCATGCAGCGTCACGACCCGCTCCTGCCGCATGAAGTTTTCGACGCCCCGGCCCTGAAACAGGGTAAGCCCGAGTGTAATCAGATCCGGGATCGCCGCTTCGTCCACACAATTGAAGAGAATGAAGCGCTCCGGGCCGAGCTTGGCCACGGATGCGGAAAAGGCTGCCCAATCGGCTTCGTTCGTGGGCGTCAGATGCCGGTCCCACATGATCTTCAGATAGGCGAAGCGGTCCGGCGGCACTTCGAGTTTCGGCAGGGAGGACCAGCGGATGCCGTCCAGGGCGACGGGGAATTTTTCATGTTCCAGAACAGTGACCATGCGGTCGAAGTCAGCCCGCTCGTGCAGCGCCTCGACATAGGGAACTTCAAGCAGGATGCGTTTGCGGGTGGTCATTGGAATGGCCGCGAAGGAGTCGTCCAGCTCGCCCTCGATCACCACGGTGCTGTTGACGTTCACGGCGTAGGTCTTGCCGGCTTTCAGGCGGTCATCCACAAGATGATCGAGCATGCGGATATCGATAACCTCGATGACCTTTTCGAAAAGCCACGGGTTGGCCCGGATGTCCTGCCCGAACATATCGTCCAGCGCGTCGATCGAGACGGTCAGTGCGCTGGCCTGTGCCTTTGGCTCATTCAGTTGCGAGAGATCCCAGATCGTCTGTTCCCGTACCAGATTGGCGATATCCGCGTTCCGCAGGGATTCGAAAAGCCGCATGAAACTCGCCAGCTCGCCCTGGTCCTTCCCGCGATCCGGCCGGGGGCCTGCGTCGGTCATCAGTTTGCGGCAGATCTTCGCGATCTTTGCCGATTCCGTTGCGAGCCGGAGTTCCTGGTGCCGTGCCGCGCCCCGTCCGCTGCGTTTCAGGAAGGCGTCCAGTTTCTCCACGGCACGTATGGCCAGGTGGATCTGATCGTCCGGCGCGACGATTGCGACAATATGGTGGGAAAGCCGGTACATCCGGGACGTGCCGTTTGCCGGTACGACATCGATGCGGGCGATCAGCGTCCGGAAGAAAATCGGATCGCTGATATGGGGAATCGATGACAGATCGATCAGGACGGCTGTGCGGTCAGTGCCGTCAGCAGAGGTATCTTCTGCCAGAGCCAGGAGCTCTGCTTCTTCGGTCTGCATGCGTTTGCCCATCCTGTGTCAGGCAGGACTCTGCCCGATCCGGGCCCTGACTGGCAATCTCCGGTATAGCTAGAAGAGGAATGCCCGGCCCGCGGCAACGGTGGCGGTGCCGACAGCCACGGCGACAAGTGGATTGGCACCGATCAGGGAGAGGGCGGCGACAATGAGCAGGGCCGCGCGTTCCAGCCAGCCTGTATGCCAGATCGTCGGCGCCAGGATCGCCACCAGGACAGCTCCCGGTATGGCCGCGAGCCAGCGGGACACGAAGCCGCCTTCCGGCACCCAGCGCATCATCAGGAAGCCGCCGATCCGGGTGAAATAGGTCACCAGCCCCATCAGCAGGATGGCGACCATCGCGGTCCAGTCGAACGCAAGATAGGGGGCGAGCAACTCAGCGTTCACGAAGCAGCCCTCCGACAAGAGATCCGGCAATGCCGCCGATCACCACATGGGCTTCGCCCGGGACGTACTCGTTCGCCAGAATTGCGCCGGCAGCGGCCACGGCCCAGGGCAGGATCTGTTTCCTGCCGGTCCAGATCGGTTTGATCATGATGACGAAGAAGGCCGGCAGCAGCACGTCGAAGGCGAGGGCCTTCGGGTCCAGCGCGGCGCCGAGGGCATGGCCGAGCCCGGTGCCGAACACCCAGCTGAACCAGAGTGCGATACCGGAGCCGAGCAGAATTCCGGCATCCGTCGCGCCCTTCCGGCGCTCCGAAATGGCGACGGCCCAGTTCGCGTCGGTCAGGAAAAACAGGCTGATCCAGGTGAGGTGCCGGGGCAGCGGCTCGAACCATTCCCGGATCGAGGCGCCCATCAGCAGCATGCGGGAATTGATGCCGAGTGTCGTGATGGCGATGATCAACAGCGGCAGCGGATCCTGCCAGAGATTGACGATCGCAACCTGGGAGGCACCGGCGAACACGAAGCCGCTCATGGTGACGGCTTCCAGCCAGCTCATTCCCACATTGCGTCCGATCACACCGACCGCGACGGCAAAGAAGAAACCGCTGACGGCGATGGGCCAGATCATAAATGCGCCCTTGCGCATGCCGGTCGAAGTAAAGGTCGTCATCATGGATCCCGTTATATGCCGGCTAGATGTGCGTCCGGAGACCTTTGAGGTCAAACGAGATTTTGTTGCGATGCAATTAGGCAGGGTAACGCGTGGGATTTAACCCGCGAGCTTTTGCATGACCAGTGTCGGTGCGTCGTGCCGCACCGCCCGTTCGGCGCGCGGAGTCCGGCCGAAACATTCCCGGTAGCATTTCGAGAAATGGCTGGCGGAGACGAAGCCGCAGGCCAGCGCCACCGACAAGATGGACATGCTGGTCTGGGCCAGCAGCTGGCGAGCCCGCTGCAGGCGGAGATTGAGGTAGTAGCGGGTTGGCGTGCTGGAAAGATATTTCCGGAACAATCGCTCCAGCTGCCGGGTCGAGAGCCCGGCCTTGTCCGCAAGGGTGGTCTGGCTCAGCGGTTCTTCCAGATTGGCTTCCATCTCGGCGATCACGTTGATCAGCTTCGGATGGCTGACACCGAGGCGGGCACGAAGTTCCATGCGCTGATGGTCGTGCGGCTCGCGGATCCGGTCATGTATGAATTGTTCCGAGACCTCGTTCGCCAGCTTGAAGCCGTGCTGTCTGGCGATCAGGTGCAGCATCATGTCGAGGGCGGCGGTGCCACCGGAGCAGGTGAAACGGTCCCGGTCGATTTCGAACAGGTCCGAGGTCACGTCGATTTCGGGAAACTCTTCGGTGAAGCCGCCGAGATTTTCCCAATGGATGGTGCAGCGCCGGTCTTCCAGCAACCCGGCCCGGGCCAGGACATGGGCGCCGGTGCAGACCGAGCCGATGGCCGCCCCCTGGCGGGACAGCCGGCGCAGGGCGCCGAACACACGGTCATTCTTGTAGTGCTGGGCATCGATCCCGGCGGCGACGATGACGGCGTCCGAATTGGTCAGGTCATAGAGGGTTCCGACCGTATTCACCTCGACGCCGTTGCTGGCCTGTACGGGATTGCCGTCCTCGCTCAGCACGCGCCAGTGATACAGCGTCTTTCCGGCCATGCGGTTGGCCGAGCGCAGGGGCTCTACGGCAGCGGTAAAGGGAAGCAGCGAAAAGTTCGGCGTCAGAAAGAAATCGATGGTGAGCGGGACGTCATTTGGGTCGTCGAACATATTTGGCCATACTCTCCACCGAACGGGTTTTGGTTTTTTTCCAGTCCCGTAATTTTGTCGGGAAAAGGATAAAACCAAGTCGGTGCCCGGGAGCAATGAAAATAAGGCGTTGCCGGATGTTTTCGGGTGGCTCTGGCGGCAGCTATGTCGGCAACGGGACACTGGGTCGGGAATAGGCGATTTTGATCATGGCTTGGAGTGACCGGGGAAGGGTCCGATGACTATCTGCGACAGGATCGCGGCGGCTCTCGCGCGTCATGGATTGCTGCTGCGTGGTGGATTTCATCCGGATGCGCGGGAAATGGCGCTTGCCGGGGGCGAATCAGTCGGAACGGTTCTTCTGGCCGGAAATGCCGGGCCGGGGATGTGGGGGCAATTTTCCGCAAACCGGCCAGCCGGCACAGACCCGCTGGATCGCTGGAGCGCAGAGGTGCTGGGCGCCGTGGCCGGATTGTTCGGGGGGAGGGCGGTGCTGCCGTCCGACGGGCCGCCCTATCGGCCGTTCCAGCAATGGGCGATGCGGGCCGAGCCGGTTTTCCCGTCGCCGATCGGTATCCTGATCCACCCCGTGTACGGTCTCTGGCATGGATACAGGGGAGCGTTGTTGTTCGAGGCGGCTCTGGATCTGCCGGTTTCGGCTGACGCCACGACGCGCAGCCCCTGCGAAGACTGCCCCGACCGGCCCTGCCTCGCGACATGTCCGGTTTCCGCATTCTCGGAACGCGGCTATGACGTGCGGGCGTGCCGGTCCCATCTCGCATCCGGCGAGGGGGAAGCATGCCTTGAAGGCTCGTGCCTGGCCCGCCGGGCCTGTCCCGTTGGCCGCGACTATATCTACGGCGCGCCACAGCTTGCTTTTCATATGGCGGCGTTCAGCGACGGAGCCCTGGAATAGGACGATAAGTGCCGTCTAACGAAAAACGGCCGGTCAAACGACCGGCCGTTTTCCTGTCTCTCCGAAATGTCAGGGCACTTCGGAAATCGATTCGAGCTGGGTTTCAGGCGGAGCGACGGTGCCGCCTGCCTTGGTCACGGCCTGATCAAGGTCGATCTGCGAGCAGAGACCGAGAAGGACCGGATGGCGGGCCGTGATGTTCTGGGAGTTCCAGTGCGTGCGGTCACGGACCTTGTCGATCGTGTCCTTGGTCGTGCCAACCAGTTTCGCGACCTGGGCATCCTTCAGCTCCGGATGGTGCTTGACCAGCCAGGCGATTGCGTCCGGCTTGTCGCCGCGCTTGGAAACCGGGACGTATTTCGGTCCCTTGGAGCGGGCTTTCGGCTGCGGCAGCGTGCTCACCAGGATTTTCATCCGGTAAGACGAGTCTGCCTGGGCTTTCTCGATCTCGCCCCGTGCCAGTTGTCCGTTCTGCAGCGGATCGATGCCCTGAATACCGGAGCTGACCTCGCCGTCGGCGATGGCCTGAACTTCGAGGGGATGCAAGCCGCAGAAATCGGCGATCTGTTCAAACGACAACGCCGTATTGTCGATCAGCCAGACGGCCGTCGCTTTCGGCATCAGCG